>JBIIWE010000193.1:0-5334 GCA_044339075.1 Daejeonella sp.
CTAAGCCTATACAAAGGCATTCAGGCCTGTTATATCCATACCTGTAATGAGTAAATGAATGTCATGAGTTCCCTCATAAGTTACGACTGATTCCAGGTTCATCATATGTCTCATTACCGGATATTCGCCTGTTATACCCATACCTCCGAGGATCTGTCTTGCTTCACGGGCAATATTAATTGCTGTTTCTACACTGTTTCTTTTTGCCATTGAAATTTGAGCGGGACTAGCTCTGTTTTCATTTCTCAATACACCCAGGCGCCATACCAAAAGCTGTCCTTTTGTTATTTCTGTGATCATTTCAGCAAGCTTCTTTTGTTGAAGCTGGAAACCGCCTATCGGGCGACCAAACTGAATCCGCTCTTTCGAATAACGAAGGGCTGTGTCATAACAATCCATTGCAGCACCTAAAGCTCCCCATGCTATTCCATATCGAGCTTGATTCAAACATCCTAAAGGACCTTTAAGACCTTTTACATTAGGCAAAATATTCTTTTTAGGCACTTTTACGTTATCGAAAACCAGCTCTCCACTTGCAGAAGCTCTTAAACTCCACTTACCATGTATTTCGGGTGCGCTGAAGCCCTCCATTCCTTTTTCAACGATTAAGCCACGTATAATTCCTTCTTCATCCTTCGCCCAAACGATCGCAATATCAGCGAAAGGAGAATTGGATATCCACATTTTAGCTCCATTAAGCAGATAATAATCACCCATATCCTTGATGTTTGTGATCATACTGCCAGGGTCAGAACCATGATCAGGTTCAGTCAATCCAAAGCAGCCCATGAATTCACCAGAGGCGAGTTTTGGGAGATAATACATTTTTTGTTCTTCAGATCCGTAGGCATAAATGGGATACATCACCAATGAACCCTGTACTGAGGCTGCAGAACGAATTCCTGAATCGCCCCGTTCAATCTCCTGCATGATCAAACCATAGGCAATGTAGTCCAATCCTGCTCCGCCATAATTTGTCGGAATTGTGGGTCCGAATGCACCAATTTCTGCAAGTCCCGGAATCAGATGTTTAGGGAATAAAGCCTTTTGAGCAAAGTCTTCAATTATTGGACTCACTTCTTTCTTTACCCAGCTGCGAACACTATCACGAATTAACTTATGCTCCTCACTTAATAGATCATCTATCAGATAATAATCTGGTGCTTCATAAAGGTCTTTTTTGGCTGATCTGTGAATAGCGTTGGTTTCTGAACTTTGCATGGACTTTGGTTAGTTTTTCAAAATTACTAAAATAGGTTTGGAAATCTGATTGTTATAACATTGAATCAGGCATTAATATTTTTACCGACCATTTTATTGCTTTTACCGAAATGTTGCTCCATTCTGCCAGAAACCTATAGGCAGATTTCAAGAGTCAAAGTACATTTGATCAACAATTTAATAAAATAAATAAGTATGAAAACGATATACACACTAGCAATAATATCAGTACTGGCTTTTTCAACGAGTGTATTTGCAAATGATCATTCAAGTGATAAACCTAAAATAATAGTTTCCGTTTCTCCATTTGTTTGGGGAAGTTCGGATGAATCTGCACCTGAAGAGATCAAATTATTGAAAGCCAAATTTGCATTGGTGCCAAAAGCACCATTTGTTTGGGGAGATGCAAATGAATCTGCCCCTAAAGTGTTAGAGGATAGGATTTATTTAAGATTAGAGGTGCCAGTTGCCCCTTTTGTTTGGGGAAATGCAAATGAAACTGCCCCAGAATTAGAAGAAATTGTTGACGTATTTTAAAATTAACTTATACTAATTATCATTGTTGTCCGGTTAAAATTAAAATCTTGTCAAATTTGCTAGTTATAAATTAGAATGGGAATTTATTAACGTTTTTAAAAGCATGCCCCTGTTTTAACAAAATTATAGGATAAGCAAAATGAGGTTCCAGCGAAAGCTCAATGTCATTAAGTTAAGGATTACGATCCTGACGAAAGTCAGGATCTCCTTCATTATTACAAAATGCATTGTCATTCTGGCGAAGGCCAGAACCTTCTGCCCCCTTAACTTAATGACATTGAGCGAAAGCTAGAAACGATAACTATCGGATGACATGCATTTTTTGAGTATTAGGAAGATCCTGAATTCGTCAGGATCGTTTGCCTCAAAAAGCACCTGTAATGATACCAATCAGATTCCGGCGAAGGCCCAATGTCATTATTTAAGGATTACGATCCTGACGAATTCAGGATCTCTTCCATTATTGCAAAATGCATTGTCATTCCGGCGAAGGCCGGAATCTCCCTATTCCACCCCATTGGCTGTCATTCCAGCGAACGCTGGAACCTCCTAAATCCTCAGAAAATTCCATTTCAAGCTTTCCACGGACATTTGTGACTAATTATTTAATCTTCAAGATTAAAATATCAGAGTAGAATAAAAATGAATATTCTACTCTGATTTTAGGATTAGTATGTTTAACTCTAAAAAACACTTGCTATTAAGAGGTTTCAGTTGAAATTTTCCCCAATAACCAAGCAGTCATTGCACCGCCAATGCAACCAAGGATGGCCATGCAGAGTGCATCCACGATACTTAATGGTAAACTATATAAATTATTTTGGCCATACATTACAATGTTCGTTCCCAGACTGAAAAGAAAGAAAAGTATAGCACCATGTAATGCGCCAATGCTGCCTGACTTAATTCTGCCTAAATTGAAGACATATGCCAATAAAATTCCCCAAATGATATTTCCAGTTGCAATAGCCCATATTTCCATGGGGTCTTTATTAAAACCAGGAAAGGATTTCGTGTTGTTCACAAAATATTCCATCATTAATATACCATAGATCAGGAAACCTGTTAAGAAGACGACTATGCCTCCTGCAATGCCGATAATTAAAGTTTTTGTGTTCATGGATTTCTTTTTAGTTAATATTTTATAGTAGAAATTTACTTTATATATATTATAAAAACAAATTGTATTATTATATTATTATTTGTAATGTATTGATTAATAGGGTAATGTTAATAATTCAAAAAAATTTTCCTTGACATTATTAATCTGATAATCCATTTTAATAATACTTTAATATCTTTATAGTATGATTTGGAAATTGGTTAAAGATGAGTTGCCTGAGCAGGCAAAAGATGTATTATTATTTGATGGTGGTCAAATTTATTTTGGTTTTTACAGTGAGATCTACAATAAATTTGTAGTTGCAGATGATAAGGTGGCGCTGGAAGATTTTACTCACTGGATGACTTTACCTGAATTTCCTTCAAAGTAATCCTTGTTTAAAAACAAGGCTAAAAACTAATGTGATATCTATATTTTAAGGATTGTAACGTTCTTTTCATGAATAAAATCCAATGTTTAACATGAAAGTACTAATACATTCCCTAAAATAGATTTGGACTGATATATTGATTGATCTTCAAAATATCAAATTTGGTATTGGTTTCATCAAAATTCTATTTGAATGTGTTTAACACTAGAATTTTGTAGTTTGAATTCTTTAAAAGAACCCTGATATTTTAATGGAGTTTATCTAATCTTATCTTACTAGATTTTTCTTTCAGTTTGTTTACCGGGTAGTTTTAAATCCGGCGGGGTTGATGAAAGTTCACCATTCTCATTTACATAAGCCATCATGTCTTCCAATTTTCCTCCTGTAGAATTTTGTTGACGTTCCTGTTTACGATGTTCTTTATCTTCCTTCTTTTTCGCTCTGTTTTTTTCGAGTTGCTTCTTCATGAAGGTAGCCTGTGATTTAGCCATATATTGTATTTTTAAGTAAAAAATTACTATTCGCTTATATTTCGCTGCTGAAAGATAAGAAGAATTCGACTTGGAGAATTAATCTGGTTACTGGATTTACTGTTTATGAAACAGTTATGTCCGATATCCAGATCTGGCGAATTGATCTGCAGGTGTGAATAAAGAATAGTTCGTGGTTTGATCGCAAAATTACGAATTTTAGAGGAAAAGGGCAAGTAATTACCTTTTTAACTTTTTAAAACTAAGGCAGGGTGAAAGAATTTTGGTTAGGTTTCTTATTATCAGTTTATTGACATTGAAATACAAAATTCACTTCCTTGCCCAAGTACACTTTTAAACCAAATTTTACCTCCCTGCATTTCTGTAAACTCTTTACATAAATTTAACCCTAAACCGATGCCTTTTTCATTTTTGGTTCCAAAAGAAGATTCTGCACTGACATTGAATAGCGATTTTTTTATCTCTTCTGTCATTCCAATACCTGTATCACTAATTTGAATTGTATAGTTTAATTTATCAGAAAGAACTTTAATGCTAACCTTTCCGCCGGGATGAGTGAATTTAATTGAATTGCTAAGAAAATTTCGAACAACTAATTGTAGCATATTTGGGTCAGCATTAACAATCAATTTCTTGTCAATTGAATAATCCAATGTTATTTTTTTTGCAATAGCAATGGATTGAAATACTTCGATCACAGGAATTAAAGTATCTGCCAGGTTTATTTGTTTTTTATAATATATAATACCATCCATTTGAGATTTTGACCAAATAAGCAAATTAGATAGCATATTGTCTGTACTTTGAGTCATTTGAATTAAACCACTTTTGACCTCTTCCCAATTTTCTTTAGACATATCCATAAGTGAAATGGCTTCCAAATATCCCTGTACAGTAGCAATAGGGGCTCTTAGGTCATGAGATACAATTGAAAATAATTTGTTTTTTGTTTGGTTAATCCGTTCAAGATCAGTTGCTTTAGTTTCCAGTAATTGTAGTGTCAGATAATAGTTCTTTTTGATATATCGTACTCCAATTAAGATGATCAAAATGCACGCCATATAGGAGGATGTAATATCTGCAAAGTACGTTTCACGATAGGAATAGCTTTTTTTAATTAATTCAGGATAATAATACTCACTGCTTATTAGCAACAAGACAATGAATACGTTTAGTGAGATCCAGATTTTGTATTCTTTTGCATTGGATACTGAAATTACAAGAAAGAAAACTACAAGTAAAAGCAAAAGTGTTGGACCGTTAATCCCAGAATTATAGTAATAGTTAATCAGTAGAAACAGATGGAATATTACTATGGATATAATCCGGCTGACCTCTGTTTTTCTTTTGAAACGTGATAAATAAAACAGACTTGCCTGCGAACAGAAAAGGATGATAGATATCCAACCGGAAATTTGGAGGCCAAGAGTAAAATTTGCTGTAATAACGTATAGAAGGGCAATAATTACTACAAAACAAAGGGAATGGAATATTCTCGTTTCAAGTGAGAACTCTGCATTTGATCCAGTAAGATAATACCAGTAATTTTTCATGGTGGCTTAATCCGAAAAATATTTATGCCCGTAATATAA
>JBIIWE010000196.1:0-5326 GCA_044339075.1 Daejeonella sp.
TTTACACCGGTGGTTCCAATTTCTTTCTTTATGGCTGATATATTAGCTGCAATGCTCATTAATCTGTATTTTTGATTGAATTTTTGAAAAGTTAAACCTACGTGATACTAGACTAATATGCAACTGTATTCTCATTACAAATCCACATAAATTGTTATTTAAATGAAGAGATTTAAACTATTTATTCTAGGATTGCTTTTAATTACTGCATGTAAGGATAATGAATTGCCGAAGAACCTGATTGCAGAGCCAAAAATGATCCAAATTATTGCTGATCTGCATGTAATTGATGGTTATATGGCCACGCTTGTGTATACCGATTCTACTAGGATCAATGGTAAGAATTTTTATGCTACTGTTTACAAAAGCCATAATACCACAAAAGCAGAGTATGAGAAAAGTCTAAAATATTACAGTATGGATCCGGTTCGTCTGGATAGTATGTATAGCCGTGTAGAAGATTTATTAGCAAATAAAGAACGTAAACTGAATAAAATTCAGTTAAAGAATCCTGAGATTAAACAATGATATACCCCAATAATGCCGGCGAAAAGCTGGGTTTTCTTGATATTAAGGAATTGATCAAAACATACTGCCTAAGTACCATGGGGCAACAAATGGTTGATAAAATTCAGGTAATGACCAGCTTTGAGTATATAAATAAGTTTCTCCGACAGACTTATGAATTCAAAAATATTTTACAGAATGACTCTCCTTTGCCAATTCAAAACTTTTTCGACATCAAGAGTATGGTTGAAAAGGCAAGAATTGAAGGCACATACCTTTCAGAGGATGAGTTTTTTAAAGTCTCCTTATCTTTAGGCACAGTATTCTCTGTAATCCAATATTTTACAGACAGGGAAGGTCAATATCCTAATCTGGAAGCACTTTTTGAGCATCTTCCCATAGAAAAATCGATTATTCGTAAGATCGAAATGATCATAGATCCTAAAGGTAAAATAAAGAATAATGCCTCCCAAGAACTGATGACCATATCATCAGGAATTTCCAAAGCAGAGCAGGAGGCTCGTAAAAAGATAGATCAGATATTCAAAAGTGCACAAAACAATGGCTGGACGGCTGATGGTAACTTAACTATCCGCGATGGAAGGTTATGTATACCTGTACTTTCTGAAAACAAGAGAAAATTAAAAGGTTTTATTCATGATGAGTCTGCTTCTGGTCAGACGGTTTATCTTGAACCTGATGAGGTATTCCACTTGAATAATGTCATTCGCGATCTAGAATTTGAGAGACGGAGAGAGATTATTAAATTACTTGTTCAACTAACGGATGAATTAAGACCATACGTGCCTTTATTGTTATCCTATCATGGTCTTCTTACCAAACTTGATTTCGTTAGAGCAAAGGCCTTGTTTGCCATTAATATAGAGGCTGAAATGCCTATTCTGATAAAGGAAGCTGAAATTGATCTGATCAATGCCAGACATCCTTTATTGTTCCTGAACTTTAAAAAGGAAACCCAAACGGTTGTACCACTGAATATTAAAATTGACGAACAGGATAGGGTGATTGTTGTTTCAGGCCCCAATGCCGGTGGTAAGTCTGTGTGCATGAAAACGGTAGGTTTGCTTCAGATTATGGTACAGTCCGGACTTCTTATTCCGGCTGATGAACAGTCAAAAGTGGGTATTTTCAAACAGATATTTGCAGACATTGGTGATGATCAATCGATTGAGAGCGATCTGAGTACATATAGTGCTCACCTCTCAAAAATGAAGTATTTCATTGAATTTGCCAATTCGAAAACTCTGGTTTTGATCGATGAATTTGGTACAGGTACTGATCCTCAGTTTGGCGGTCCGATTGCTGAAGCTGTGCTTGAAAATCTAAATAAAAAGAATGTCAGAGGTGTTGTTACTACCCATTATTCCAATTTAAAAACATTTGCGAATTCCACGCCAGGGCTCGAAAATGCATCTATGTTATTCAATAATGAAAAGATGCAGCCGCTTTACATTCTTTCACTTGGAAAGCCGGGAAGTTCCTATGCTTTTGAAATTGCCCAAAAAATTGGTCTAAGTACAGAGGTATTGGAATCTGCAAAGCGAAAGGTTGGGAATTATCAAAAGAAGGTGGATACCTTACTAGTAGATCTTGAAAGAGACAAAAAAGAATTGATCGATGCACGGATTTCAGTTGAAAAGAAGGAACAAAAGGTTAAAATTCTGCTTTTAGAAAATGAACAATTGAAGGCATATTTGGAAGAAAATAAAAAACTTATCCTTAAAAATGCAAAAATTGAAGCTCAAAGCATTATTAAAAATGCCAATAAGCTTATTGAAAACACTATTTCTGAGATTAAAGAAAGTAAGGCTGATAAAGTCCAAACTCAAAATCTGAGGCAAAATCTAGAGCAGGAACTTAAAAAGCATGAAGTTCAGGAAAAGAAAACTCCTAAAATTCAGCAAACTGAGGAATTGAAAAAGGGCGACTGGGTTAAGTTTTTAGATTCTGAGAATATTGGGCAGGTTATGGAAATTGCCAGAGATAATGTAATTCTTGCTTTGGGCGATCTACGCTCAGTGGTTAAAATTAGCAGAGTTGAAAAAGTTTCTAACAAATCTGTTCCAAAAGAGATCAGGAAATCTCATAGCACAGATCTGACAGAAAGCTTTTCTACCTTCAATACTGAACTTGATCTGAGAGGAATGAGAGGGGATGAAGCGCTATATGAGATTGAAAAATATCTCGATAGAGCTGTAATGCTAGGTTTATCTGGTTTAAAGGTCATTCATGGAAAAGGTGATGGTATACTAAGAAAACTCATTCGGGAATATTTACGTAAGTATTCACAAGTGAGTCATATTGAAGATGAACATGCCGACAGAGGAGGAGATGGCATTACTTTTGTATATCTCAAATAGCAAATTAGCTACTTTTTAATGATTAATTATAGCATACATCATGGAAAAGGATATTAAATTATTAGGAATACTTTTCCTGATTTTTATAGTTAGCTGTAAAAAATCTTCAAAACCTCCTGAAAGTTCATTGCCAGAAAAAGCAATTGATATTCAGGTATTAGCTCAAAATTTAAGCCTTCCATGGGACTTGGTCTGGGGCCCTGACAATATGATCTGGATGACAGAGCGGGGAGGAAAGATCAGTCGTGTAAATCCCTCAAATGGTTCCTTAAACGTCTTAATTACGATCCCTGAAGTGAAGTCAATAGGTGAAGGTGGATTATTGGGAATGGCTATTCATCCTGATTTTTCAACAAATCCTCATGTGTTTTTAGCGTATAACTATGATAAGTCTGGAATTTATACTGAAAAGATTGTAAGATATACATATAATGGAACCACATTGGTCAATCCTACGATCATACTGGATAATATCCCTGCCGCTAATTTTCACAATGGTGCTCGTCTGCTGATTTCTTCTGA
Source organism: Daejeonella sp. (assembly GCA_044339075.1). Lineage (GTDB taxonomy): Bacteria > Bacteroidota > Bacteroidia > Sphingobacteriales > Sphingobacteriaceae > Daejeonella. The sequence goes on from JBIIWE010000196.1 coordinate 3,411, forward strand.
TTTGAAATTATTTATTAGTACTGGTGATGCTACGAATCAACAAACATCCCAATCATTAACTTCAAGGAGTGGCAAAATTCTGCGTATTAATCTCGATGGATCAATTCCCAATGACAACCCAATTGATAGCAATCCACTCTGGTCTTATGGTCATCGAAATCCCCAAGGATTAGTTTTTGCAAATGCTAAGCTATATAGCTCGGAACATGGACCTGATAGAGATGATGAGATCAATCTGATTATTAAAAACAGAAATTATGGATGGCCTTCAGTTAATGGTTTTTGTAATGAAAGTGCCGAAAAATCTTTTTGTAATTCTAATAATGTTGCTGAACCATTAAAAAGCTGGACTCCAACTATAGCTGTTTCAGGAATGGATTTTTACAATTATGAAGCTTTACCGCAACTTAAGAATTCATTAATTTTAGCAACTTTAAAGGATCAAACATTGTATCAGCTTAAATTAAATTCAACTGGCGATGGCATTGAAGAGACAAAAGAATTATTTAGAGGTACTTACGGCCGACTTAGGGATGTTTGTGTAGGAGCTGACGGAAAGATCTATGTTGCTACAAGTAATGGTTCAAATGATAAGATCATTGTATTAAAAGGTAAATAATTAATAGAATTATTCTTAGCTTTTGGTAATTTCGTCTAAAAACCAATTAACTATGATCAATAAAGTTGTTGCGAATGCCGATGAGGCTATTCAAGATATTACCAGTGGTATGACACTTATGCTGGGAGGTTTTGGTTTATGTGGTATTCCTGAAAATTGCATTAATGCTTTGGTAAACAAGAATATTGATCAGCTTACCTGCATTTCAAATAATGCTGGTATCGATGATTTTGGTATAGGGTTAATGCTGAGAAAACGACAGGTTAAGAAGATGATATCCTCTTATGTTGGTGAGAATGCTGAGTTTGAAAGGCAATTATTAAGTGGAGAGTTGGAAGTTGAGCTAATTCCACAGGGGACTTTAGCTACACGTTGTATGGCTGCAGGGTACGGAATGCCAGCTATTTTCACTCCTGCAGGTGTTGGAACAGAAGTCGCAGAAGGGAAAGAAACCAGAAACTTTAATGGTAAAGATTATCTGATGGAGATGGCATTTGATGCAGATTTTGCAATAGTCAAAGCTTGGAAAGGAGACAGTGCTGGCAACCTGATCTTTCGTTCTACTGCACGAAATTTCAATCCTGTTATGGCTATGGCTGGTAAAATAACAATAGCAGAAGTAGAACATCTTGTGGAAATAGGTGATCTTGATCCTGATCATATCCATACACCAGGAATTTATGTCCATCGGATATTTGAGGGAAAGGATTATGAAAAAAGGATTGAACAGCGGACAGTGAGACCTAAAGAATAAGATTAATCATGTCTTTCAGTTAATTTATGATCACTAAAGAAACCTTTTTTCAATTTCTATGATACAAAATTAAACTAAACTAATCAATGTTAGATAAAACCGGAATTGCAAAACGCATAGCAAAGGAAATAAAGGATGGGTATTATGTCAATCTCGGAATTGGCATCCCAACTTTAGTTGCTAATTATATTCCGGAAGGAATTAACATAGTACTTCAATCTGAAAATGGATTATTAGGCATGGGTCCCTTTCCTTTTGAGGGAGAAGAAGATCCTGATTTGATCAATGCCGGGAAGCAAACGATAACAACATTGCCTGGTTCTTCGATCTTTGATTCTGCAATGAGCTTTGGTATGATTCGTTCTCAAAAGGTAGATCTGACTATTCTTGGTGCAATGGAAGTTTCAGAAAATGGTGATATAGCAAACTGGAAGATTCCCGGTAAGATGGTAAAGGGTATGGGGGGAGCAATGGATCTGGTGGCTTCAGCTAAAAATATAATTGTAGCTATGCAGCATGTAAACAAAGCTGGAGAAAGTAAAT
>JBIIWE010000195.1:0-5326 GCA_044339075.1 Daejeonella sp.
ATTTCCTTTTAACCCGGCATCTGTTTTAGCGGTATTATAACCCAGACTTAAGAATGGAGTGAAAACCAAAAATCTTTTTGAGATGATCGCTTCTGTATTGATTCCTGAAAATTTTGCTTCAATCCGCTGGTTTGAAAAATCCTGTACCTGACCAGGAGATGAAGGGATTGAGCCAGAAGGTACAGGAACATCCAATGGAACTTCAAAGCTGAATTGGGTATAACCTGCCGCTACAGCAATATCAATTGGGAATATTTTGTCGGCCATACCAGATATAAGCGGCAGTAATTCAACCTTTAACCCACCGCCAAACATGCCAATCGATCCGATATCATTTCCGATGTTGACTTTTGGCATGGCTCTTACAGAAATCTCTATACCTCTAGAAAGTCCTATTGAACCTTGTAATTGTGGGGCAGGTATAAAATTAAGACCAGTTCCTTGTGGCATCGTGAATGATTCAATGGCTTGATTAGCCGAATCATATACAGTTAACTGTGTATTTAAAGAATTCCCCCCGGCTAAGGTAGGGGTAAGGGTTTGAGCTGGATTAGATGGTCTTACATTATTAGACAATCCGATCTTTGTTACATCAAAAGTTTCATCCATTGGCGGAACAATCGCTGCAGTCAATCCTATGCGGAGATCAAAACGCATTAAATTCTTGGAGTGTGCAGAATTGTTCCATCCCGAGTTTAATCCTACTCCAAATCCTTTGAAAAGTGGTTTTAAATAAGCTTGAGCTAGTTTTGTAGCATCTGCGGGACCTGATTTTATCAAGCCTGACACATCACTTTGTGAAAATGCTGAATCTGAAATAAAAAGGATCAGAATGGCCATAAAGATTCGGGGAAACAGTTTCTTTCTCATTCGATTTTTATTTAAAGGTCATTTTTAGGGAGACCTGGTTTAACTACTATTTTCTATTGATCCGGCAGGTGTATAGTATGTCAATTGAATAACAATATAAAGGTAAATTCTTTTAATCAATCATCATGATAAATACATGATAAATGCATCCCATTAAAATCTATCAGGTTCAATGATTCTTTATTCTTAATAATCCTTACAAAGGTTTAATTTTGTAATATGACAGATGAGAATCAGGATTTAGAGGAACAGGATCTTTATGAACACCTGCGCATTGTTGTGGATAAGGGCCAGTCATTATTAAGGCTGGACAAATTTTTGATCATCCGAACAGAGAATACCTCGCGGAATCGTATCCAGAATGCAATAGATGCCGGTAACGTTTTAGTAAACGATAAGGTGGTAAAGGCTAGTTATAAAGTTAAGCCTCTGGATGTAATTTCAATGGTTTTGCCTCATCCTCCCAGGGATACAGAGGTTTATCCGGAAGATATTCCCATTGATATTCTATATGAAGATGATGATGTGATCATGGTCAATAAGGCTCCAGGAATGGTCGTTCATCCCGGTTTCAATAATTATACAGGAACCCTGGTTAATGCATTGGTTTTTCATTCACAGCAATTACCCCAAATGCCCGGGAATGATGGCAGACCTGGATTGGTTCATCGAATTGATAAGGATACCTCAGGATTATTACTTGTCAGTAAAAATGAATGGGCCATTACCTTTCTGGCCAAGCAATTCTTTGATCATTCGATCACCCGTAAGTATATAGCGCTTGTTTGGGGAGATCTTACTGAAGATGGTACTGTTACTGGATATATCGGCAGGAGTATTAAAGATCGTAAGGTAATGGCTGTTTATGATGATGAATCCAAGGGCAAGTGGTCTGTCACCCATTATAAGGTTTTGGAACGATTCAATTATGTTACTTTAATCGAATGTCAGCTAGAAACAGGTCGTACTCATCAGATCAGAGCACACATGAAGCATATCGGACATCCATTATTCAATGATAGTACTTATGGTGGCGACAAGATATTAAAGGGTACCGTATTCAATAAGTACAGGAAGTTTGTAGAGAACTGCTTTGAAATCCTGCCCAGACAGGCCTTGCATGCTAAATCTTTAGGGTTTATACACCCATCAACAAGAAAGTTTATCCATTTTGAAACGGAACTCCCGGAAGATATATCTTCAGTAATAGAGAAATGGCGTAATTATATAAAAGAATAAAAATGGTTAAGCAGTTCATTAATTTCAATGGAAGTATTCTTTCATCTGATCATCAGATCTTTCCTGTCAGTAACCGTGGTTTTAGGTATGGCGATGGGCTTTTTGAATCGATGAGGTATATGAACGGACTATTGAAATTTCCAGATCTTCATATTGATAGGGTACAAAAGGGAATGAAAGTTCTTAAATTGGAGAATAGCTCTTACATAGATTCATGGTTTTTGCGAGAGAAAGTTGATGAGCTTGCACGAAGAAACAAAACCGGACCTGATGCAAGATTCAGACTAACTGTTTTTCGTGATTCAGGTGGTTTATATAGTCCGGATTCAAATAAAATGGCCTACGTCCTGGAGAGCCAAAGTCTGAATGATAGTCAGTATACATTCAATAAAAAAGGGCTTATTATTGACGTATATGATGAATTGACCAAGCCGGTTAATATACTTTCCAATCTTAAAACCTGTAATTCTCTGATCTATGTTCTTGCAGGTATTTTTAAAAATCAGAATGCATTGGATGAAGTAATGATCTTAAATCAACATGGATTCTTGTGTGAGTCAATCAGTAGTAATGTATTTGTGGTGTATGACAGAAAGTTATATACTCCATCTTTAAATGAAGGTTGTATTGGTGGTGTGATGAGGCAGGTAGTTATGCGTTTAGCGAAAGAGAATGGGATAGAACTTGTTGAAGCACAAGTAAATCCGGATATACTTAATGAAGCGGATGAGGTTTTTATTACCAATGCAGCAAGAGGGATACAATGGGTTATGGGATATAATAACAAGCGGTATTTTAATGAAATATCAAAATTTCTGAGTGAAAAATTGAATCTGCTTTAAAAATAATTTTATAAGCGTATACCTCTTAAAAATTCATCGGTTTTCATTTTCTTTTTACCTTCCAATTGCAATTCCTTTACAGAAATAAAGCCATCAGCACCTGCAAATTGAAGAGTCGTTTTATGATCGGTTTGAAAACTTCCTGGTTCTAATGTATGTTTTGAATATTCTGCTTCGGCTTGGAAGATCTTCAATGTTTTTCCCTGGAAAAGGCAAAAAGAGGCAGGATAGGGGCTGAGTCCCCTAATATGGTTATAAATATGTATTACCGGTTGATTCCAGTCGATCTGACAATCTTCCTTGAAAATTTTAGGAGCTAATTTTAGCGTCTCTCCTTTTTTAATCTCTTGTGGAATTTCTTTATAATCGCTTGATTCAATTGCTTTTACTGTTTTTAAAAGGAGGCTGGCACCGACAATCATTAATTTATCATGCAGATCACCAGCAGTATCCTTTTCATCGATCTTTACCTTTTCCGAAAATAAGATATCACCAGTATCGATCTCCTGCTTTAGGAAGAATGTACTTACTCCGCTTTCTTTTTCACCATTAATTATTGCCCAGTTTATGGGTGCTGCACCTCTGTATTGCGGAAGGAGAGATCCATGAAGGTTTATAGTCCCCTTTGCAGGCATACTCCATACTATTTCAGGTAACATTCTGAAGGCAACTACAACCTGAAGGTCTGCTTTTAATGATCGTAATTCCTCAATGAATTCAGGATCCTTTAATTTAACGGGCTGCAGTATTTTTAATCCCTTTTCTACAGCATATTGCTTTACTGCAGACTCATTGATCTTTTGCCCCCTGCCTGCTGGTTTATCTGGAGCTGTTATGACTCCAACTAGGTCAAAGCCTGCTTCCAATAGTGCATTCAGAGATGCTACAGCAAAATCGGGGGTACCCATGAATACTATTTTCATATTGAGTTTTAGGTATGAGGTATGAGGTGTGAGGTTTGAGGTTTGAGGTTTGAGGTATGAGGTCTGAAGTCTGATGTCTGATGTCTGTTGTCTGTTGTCTGTTGTCTGAAGTCTGAGGTATGAGGTATGAGGTATGATGTATGATGATTTCCGACTTCCAACCTCATACTTCCTTTTCTATGGATACAATAAATACTTTTTCCTCACTAACTTGTATTGTGATAGTCCGGGTTCCCAACTTTGGCGGATCTCTTCTTCTGATTTCCCGGCTATGATTTGCTGTTTCAGGTCATATGTGCCGGCAAGTTTGTCGAAATTACCCATTTGGTTACTCTGCTTAAAGTCGAAGAATTTATCTTTATATGGGTATGCATTATACAATTCGATTAACCAGCTCAAATTAATTTCCCCTTCTTTTCGGATCTTATTGGTGTTGTATTGGCGGAGATCTATCCCATAACATTCTTTATTCATATGCAAGGGGGTTTCGCTCATGCCTTTTATTCCTTTAGGTACAAATGAAAATTTGTATTTCCCTTTTAGGTCAGGATTTCCCAGAATTGTGAATGGAAAATAGGTTCCGCGGCCCTGGCTGATGATAGTTCCTTCAAATAAACACAATGATGGATACAGTAAAATTGACTGTGCGGTATTCAGGTTAGGTGATGGCTTAACCGGTAATATATAAGGCATTGTATGATTATAATTTGCATTCTTGATTACCTTAATATTGCACTTAACCTTATTTATAAGCCATCCTTCGCCATTCAGCATCTGAGCATACTCAGCTATGGTAAGTCCGTGTGTGATAGGAATAGGGTTTATTCCGATCCCTGACTTCAATTTCGGATCCAGAATTGGTCCGTCAACATAAAAACCATTTGGGTTTGGTCGATCTAGGATTAATAATTCCTTATTATGGTCTGCACAAGCTTCCATGACATGCTGAAGTGTGTTTATATAGGTATAAAACCTTACCCCAACATCCTGAATATCATAGATCATCAGATCTATATCTGCAAGATCTTCTTTGGTTGGTTTATTATGTTTACCGTATAATGATATCGCCGGTATGCCGGTTTTTGCATCAAAGCTATCATCGACATGAATTCCTGCACTTGCATCACCGCGGAACCCATGTTCAGGACCGAATATTTTAACTATTTTAACACCTAGGGCTAATAAACTATCTACAACTGTAGTGCTTCCAATAACAGAAGTCGGATTAACAACCATTCCAATCCGTTTTCCTTTTAGATATGGAAGGTAAAGTTCTGTTTGTTCTGCTCCGGTTCGTAGTTTGCCACGAACTTTGTCAATGCTTTCAATTTTAATATTTCTGGGATCAGGAACCTGATTTCTTCCTGTTTGTATCTGCTGCGCTGATGATTTACAGGCAATTAAAGTAAATGCTGCTACAATTAAATATGTAAAACGGGACATGATAGGGTT
>JBIIWE010000197.1:0-5296 GCA_044339075.1 Daejeonella sp.
TTCATTTGTATTGAAATAAACTTTCAATACTTCGACTTGCTTTTCAATTTGTCTGGATAGCTTTCTTACCACGTCCTCAGTTTCCTGAACCACAATATTAAAACGGTGGATACTCTCTATCTCAGATGGTGAAGTATTGAGACTATGAATATTTATTTTGCGTCTTGTGAAAATAATCGCGATCCTGTTCAGGAGCCCGATCTGATTTTCGGTATATACAGTAATATTATATTCCTGTTTTCCTGACGGTTTTTCTGTATCGTTCTGATTGCTCATCTTGTCTTTTTTCATCGTTCTGTTGAACATTTATTATTTCAATCTGATCTCACTAACACTGCATCCCTGCGGCACCATTGGAAATACATTATTTTCTTTAGTAACCATAACTTCCAGTAAGAAGGAACCTTTATTGTTTAGCATTTCCAGCAATGCAGTAGTAATATCTTCCCGTTCAGAAATGCTTCTACCTTTAATTTTATAAGCAGCAGCCACAGCTACAAAGTCAGGGCTTTCAATATCAACGAATGAATAACGATGATCATTAAACATCTCTTGCCATTGCCTCACCATGCCTAAAAATCTGTTATTTAAAATCAGGATCTTCACATCAATTCCACTTTGCATGATCGTTCCGAGTTCCTGAATGGTCATTTGAAATCCGCCATCACCTATAATAGCTACAACTGTCCGGTTTGGGGCTCCAAATTTAGCACCAATGGCTGCAGGAAGGGCAAATCCCATAGTTCCTAATCCACCGCTGGTGACATTGCTTCTTGTATTATTTAATTTGGCATACCTGCAGGCCACCATCTGGTGCTGACCAACATCAGTAACAATTATGGCTTCCCCTTTGGTAAGTACATTCAACTGGTGAATAACTTCCCCCATGGTCAGTTCTCCGCTGGTAGGATGGAGTTCATTATGAATTACAGCTTCAATCTCATTCTTATCGAAATCTCTGAATTTTTGCAGCCATACCGTATGTTCTTTTTGCTTTATAAGGTCTGTTAAAGCAGGAATAGTTTCTTTACAGTCACCCCAAACAGGAACTGTCGTCTGAACATTTTTATCTATTTCAGAGGGGTCAATATCCAGGTGAATAACTTTTGCTTGTTTAGCATATTTATCCAGACGGCCAGTTACGCGGTCATCGAATCTCATGCCTATAGCTATCAAAACATCGCATTCGTTGGTAAGAACGTTAGGGCCATAATTCCCATGCATTCCTAGCATACCTACATTCAGCGGATGATCTGTAGGGATAGCTCCGGCTCCAAGTATGGTCCATGCAGAAGGGATTCCACTTTTCTCAACAAAAGTCTTGAATTCCTGTTCAGCTTCACCAAGTATAACACCCTGACCCCAAATAATAAATGGTTTTTTTGCCTGATTGATCAATTCTGCGGCCTGTGTAATATATTCCTTTCTGATCAGAGGCTTGGGACGATAGCTGCGAATATGGTTACAAGGAGTATATCCGCTGTAATCAAATTTCTGTATCTGTGCATTTTTTGTAATATCAATTAACACTGGTCCCGGTCTGCCGCTTCTGGCGATATAAAAGGCTTTACTGATCACTTCCGGAATTTCAGTAGCATCAGTAATCTGATAGTTCCATTTAGTTACAGGTGTTGTAATATTGATGACGTCTGTTTCCTGAAAAGCATCAGTACCTAATAAGTGTGCAAATACTTGTCCTGTGATACAAACCAGAGGAGTACTGTCAATCATAGCATCAGCAAGGCCAGTAACCAGATTTGTTGCACCTGGTCCGCTGGTTGCAAAAACAACACCAACTTTCCCCGATGTTCTTGCAAAACCTTGTCCGGCATGGATACCGCCTTGCTCATGTCTTACAAGAATATGGTTTAATTTTTCTTTATAGTCGTATAATGCATCATAGATGGGCATGATTGCTCCACCGGGATATCCGAATATGACATCAGTACCCTCTGTGATCAATGCTTCGAGTAGAGCTACAGAACCCGAAACTTCAATTGTTTCTACTCCTGTTGGTTTGCTCAATTCCTGCTGCTCAGTTTCCATAATAATTCTCTTTTTTTTTGATTTAGGCTGATCGTTAAATCATTCATCCGATCGCTGATTTTTTTATTCTTCGTCAGTAACGCAGCCTTCGGTAGCGTTCTTTACCTGTTTAAAATACTTGAATAAAACCCCATTCTTAACAGGAGGCTCTGGTTGATTCCATAGTTTTCTTCTGTTCCCCATCTCTTCATCAGAGATCATAACATTAATTGAATTTTTAATAGCACTGATTTCAATGGTATCCCCATCTTTTACGAGTCCGATGTTTCCTCCTTCAAATGCTTCCGGAGTCATGTGACCAACAACAAAGCCATGAGTACCGCCAGAGAATCGTCCGTCTGTGATCAGTGCAACTGAATCGCCCAAACCTGCTCCAAAGATGGCAGAAGTTGGTTTCAACATCTCAGGCATTCCCGGAGCACCTTTTGGTCCTACGTTCCTGATCACAACAACATCGCCTGCTTTTACTTTACCGCTGCTAATGCCGTGAATCAGTTCAAACTCGCCATCAAAAACTCTTGCAGGACCGGTAAATGATTCACCCTCTTTACCACTGATCTTCGCTACTGAACCCAGAGGAGCAAGGTTACCGTATAGCATTTGTAAATGTCCTGTTTTCTTTACTGGGTTTTCATAGGGAAGGATAACATCCTGTGCATTGAAATCAAGGTCGGCTGCATCAGCCACATTCTCGGCGAGAGTCTTTCCTGTAACGGTCAAGCAATCGCCATGAATCAATCCTTTTTGTAAAAGATATTTTAATACAGAAGGCATACCTCCAATTGTATGAACATCTTCCATCATGTACTTTCCGCTAGGCTTGAGATCTGCTATCACAGAAGTTTCATCGCTCACTTTCTGGAAATCAGCTAGTTCAAGTTTTATACCTACTGATTTCCCCATTGCAATTAAATGCAGAACAGCATTTGTAGAACCCCCAAGCACCATTACCGTTACAATTGCATTGTGAAATGCTTTTCTGGTCATGATATCACTTGGCTTGATATCCTTTTCAAGCAGGATTCTGATATATTTTCCTGCTTCCAGGCATTCTTGTCTTTTCTCTGAACTTAAGGCAGGGTAGGATGAACTATAAGGTAAACTCATCCCCATTGCTTCTATAGCAGATGCCATGGTATTTGCTGTATACATTCCTCCACAAGCGCCTGCTCCCGGACAGGCATGTTGAATGATGCCTTGAAAGTCTTCTTCTTCCAGATTGCCTGCCATTTTTTGACCTAAGGCTTCGAATGCAGAAACAATATTCAAGGATTGTCCTTTATAATGTCCTGAATGAATACTTCCTCCATAAACCATAATGGCCGGGCGATTTAAGCGCCCCATTGCCATAATTGCTCCGGGCATATTTTTATCACAGCCGGGCAAAGCTATCAACCCATCATAATAATGACCTCCACAAACAGTTTCAATTGAATCGGCAATCAGATCCCTCGAAACCAAAGAATAGCGCATTCCTTCAGTACCATTTGTTATGCCATCGCTGATTCCAATAGTATGGAACATAAGGCCTACAAGGTTATTATCCCAAACTCCTTTTTTCACATCTTTTGCAAGATCATTCAGGTGCATGTTGCAGGTATTGCCATCATAGCCCATACTAACAATTCCTACCTGTGCCTTTGCAAGATCTTCGGTAGTTAATCCTATTCCATATAACATTGCCTGTGATGCGGGTTGTGTAGGATCTTGGGTAATGGTTTTGCTGTATTTGTTTAGTGCCATCTAGTCTGATATAAATCGTAATTTATTTGTCGTTTTATGATGTATGTGTTATTGTTAATTAAATAATCGTTGTTAAAAAAAAAGCCTTTCTTTCAGAGGAAGGCGTTCGATTTTTATTTAGTTTATTAAATCTTAGTCCTTGATGATAGGAATTAGCAGAAAAATAAATAGTACATTATTGTCAGGAATTAATCCCTGATTAATCAGTTTTTTAGATATAAAATTCGATTTGCTGATCATTATTTAAATCTTTAAAATTTCCTTATTTATATAAAATTCAATTTAAGTGCTTATGATTTAAGTATCAATAGCAAGTGGAATTATTTTGAATAAGAATAAAATACCGAAATAATTAAAATTTCAATATTTAATATGCTATATGGCCGAAAATGGTAAATAATATATTGCATAAATAGACCAAAATGGTTTTCGGTTTTCGGTTCAAAAATATGCTTTTTCAATATTTATGAGCAATTCTGCCTAAAATTAGGTTTTGGACTGGAAAGATGGTGTTGGTTATAAACAAAAAAGCCCTTCTGATTACTAGATCAGAAGGGCTCTCAATGATGTTTAATGATCAGGAATTTTGGATTCCTTCGGCAAGTACCATAATTGAATTATTTAATACTTCAATTACTCCTCCTTTGATATAAATAGTTTCTTCGGGGCTATTATCTTTACGGATAATCACCTTGCCATCTTCCAGAGTTGAAATGATAGGAGCATGGTCCTTAAGTACTTCGAAAGATCCCATCGTACCAGGTACAGTTACCGATCTTACTTCTCCTTCGTAAACCTTTTTATCAGGTGTTAATATTTCTAATTTCATGTGTTTATTGAATTGAGATTTGAGATGAGAGATGTAAATTGTGAGTTTTATCTTATTTTTTGTCCCTAGTCTAATATCTCCTATCTCACATCTAATATCTAATATCTCCTACGAGTTTGACTCAGCTAATATTTTTTTACCTTTTTCAATGGCATCTTCAATTGTTCCAACCAGGTTGAAAGCAGCTTCAGGATATTCATCCACTTCCCCGTCCATGATCATGTTGAAACCTTTGATAGTATCTTTAATATCAACCAATACTCCTTTTAATCCGGTGAACTGTTCAGCAACAAAGAAAGGCTGTGAAAGGAAACGCTGAACACGACGAGCGCGACCTACTACCAACTTATCTTCTTCTGATAATTCGTCCATACCAAGGATGGCGATGATATCCTGTAATTCTTTATAACGTTGTAAAATTTCTTTTACGCGCTGCGCTGTACCATAGTGCTCATCACCGAGGGTAGCTGCATTTAGAATACGTGAAGTTGAATCCAAAGGATCTACCGCAGGATAAATTCCAAGCTCAGCAATTTTACGTGATAAAACTGTTGTAGCATCAAGGTGAGCAAATGTTGTTGCCGGTGCAGGGTCAGTCAAATCATCTGCAGGAACGTAAACAGCCTGAACTGATGTAATTGAGCCTCTTTTTGTAGAAGTGATTCTTTCCTGCATCAA
>JBIIWE010000198.1:0-5262 GCA_044339075.1 Daejeonella sp.
CTAAAATCTGGTGGCTATGTCAAAGACATCCTTGAATTACTGGATGATCCCAAACCACATAATAACACAGTTGCAACCTTACTTAAGATATTGGTAGACAAGGGTTTCGTAGGGATCAAAAATCCGAACCGAAACAACCTCTATTATCCACTGGTTACAAAATCCACCTATTCTGAGCAAAGCATTGAAGGACTGACTGAGAGGTATTTTGAAGGATCGTACTCCAATGTGGTTTCCTTTCTGGTTGATAAGAAACAAATGTCAATAGAGGATTTGGAATTGCTTTTAAAAGAACTCAAAAACAAAAAGTCATGAGCACTGAACTAATTTTGATTTACGTCCTCAAATCGACGTTCATTACAGCCATCATGTATGGTTATTACCGTTTAGCCCTTAAGGATAATAAATTTCATTATTATAATCGTTTTTACCTTTTAGGTACCCTGGCCTTAAGTCTGGTCATTCCCCTTTTAAATTTTCACTGGTTTACATTTGAAAAGCCGGCGGCTAAAACAACTGGCGAAGAAATACTATTGATGATCGCTGAGCCAGGAGTTAAAAGTCCCGTGAATACTCTAATTTATAGCGACTGGATATTTATGTTCATCACTATGATCGGTATTTCGCTACTGACATTATTGGTGATCAGCATTAATAAAATCTACAGAATTAAGAGAAATTCACCTATCAGGCACTTCGAAGGAATAGAATTCATAGAAACTGATGTCGAAAATGCACCCTTCTCATTCTTAAATAACTTATTCTGGAAAAAGGGAATCCAAATAAATGATGAAAACGGACAAAAGATATTTAAACATGAAGTTACACATATCAGGCAAAAACATTCATGGGACAGGTTATTTTGCCAAATCATAGGTTCTATCCTTTGGGTTAACCCATTCAACTGGATCATCCAGAAAGAACTCGAAACTATTCATGAATTTATTGCAGATGAAGAGGCCGTTGGTGAAAACAATACGGAGGCCTTTGCAAAACTTCTGATCGAAACACATTACGGAACACATTTTTTAAATCCTATACACGCCTTTAATTATTCATCCATCAAACGAAGACTAGCTATGTTAACAAAATCAAACAAAACAGAATACTCATATCTAAGAAGAGTAATGGCTCTACCATTAATTCTGCTTGCACTTGCAATTTTCTCAATCAAGGTAAATGCAGTGGAAAAAGTTGAAAGCTTAGGTAAACAATTGGAGAACGTTTATTATGAAAACCTTTCAGATACGATAAAACCAAAACTTCCAGTAGTGCCTGAACCACCAATGCCACCAATGCCGCCGATGCCTCCAAGGCCTCCAATGCCTGGGGTAAAACCAATTGAAAATAATGATACCAAAGTAATGATTCTTGAGAGGAATAATGAGAATGCAGGCACAGAACAAAAGAAAATTATGATAATCGACGGAAAAGCCACTATTTCAGACCTGAAACCAGAGGATATCGAAAGCATTCGATTAATTAGGAAAAATGGACTAACAATAGAAAGAGATACTAAGAATTCGAAAGGGGAAGTGAAGGAGCTAAGAGTGGAGGGCCATAATTTCCTTGAAGATAGCGATAAGGACCAGGACATAATGATCATCACTACAAAGTCAAAGAATGGTGAATGGGGCCAACAATTTATTGTAGATCCAAGCGATAAAAGTGATAATAAAAAACTATTGATTGTGGATCAAAATAGTAAAGGTGAAATTGAGAATGCAGTAAAAAGAATTAAAGGTAAAGTGGCCACAGATATTACTGTATCCGGTTTCCAGGAAATTCGGGCAGACACGCTTATTGTTGAAAGAAAAACCAATTGGAATAGGGTAAAATTAAATGATCAAGTAGTTTACATGCTTGATGGAAAGAAAGTTAATAGCAGCACTTTCAAAAATATTAAACCTGATGATATTCAATCTATTACTGTCCTAAAAGGTGCAAGTGCTCACAGAAAATATGGTGATTTAGAGGGGAATGATGTTATTGAGATCATTTTAAAGAAGAAATAAACAGCCTCGTTCCAACTCAATATAAATCCCCGGCTTTTTTAAAGCTGGGGATTTTTTATTTTATATTAACCTGAAAAACAAAAAACATTCATTGCGAAAATCGAGGAACCTATACTAAAATGAACGATGTTAACTCTATTGGATTCGTTCCAAATGATTAAATTGCGCCATGCAAGTTCATATTTTAAAATCAAAAATTCACAGGGTCAAAGTAACTGATGCAGATCTAAATTATATAGGCAGTATTACCATAGATGAAGATTTAATGGATGCTGCAAATTTATTGCATGGTGAGAAAGTACAGATTGTAAACAATAATAATGGCGAGCGATTTGAAACTTATACTATTCCAGGTAAAAGAGGGAGTGGTGAAATAGTTTTAAATGGAGCAGCAGCAAGAAGAGTGATGCGTGGCGACGTCATTATTATCATTGCCTATGCAATTATGGATATCGAAGAGGCTAGAAACTTTAAGCCAGCCGTGGTATTCCCAAATGAAGAAACTAATAAACTGAATTAAATAGGTAAAAAAAATATCAAGAAAAACGAGGGCCTAAAACGGGCCTATTTTTTATGTTATGACAACAAAATAAACTGATACAATCAGAAAAAGCCACCAATAAAAGGGTAACTTACCAAAAAGAAAAAAATATAAACAAAGTATTATGACACACAGAATTCCCTATGTAATCGCTATTTTAACACTGATAGGGGGTGTTTTTATCTCAATCATTTTCGGAGCAAACGAAGATTATTTTAAGGATAATATTAACGAAGGCCTCAAAAAGAATGAAAAGATAAATCAGATTCAGGATCCAGTTGAAAAAGCTGCTGTACTAAAATCTGAAGCTGACAAAAACTGGCGTTATTATCAACGATTTCATTTCCATTCTACAGGAATTGGCGCAATGATCATGGGAGTACTTTTATTTATTTCATTTTTATCAGCTCCTGACAGAATGAAAGCCATTACTTCTTATACAGTTTCAATTGGAGGCTTCCTATACCCTTTTATATGGCTTTTTGCGGCGATCTATGGCCCTGAAATGGGACGCGAAGTAGCTAAAGAAGCATTTGCGATATTCGGTTATATGGGAGGAGTATTCTTGATAGGCCTGTTTTTAAGTCTATTTATGGCTTTAAAGTATCCTTTCAGGGCGCTGAAATAATTCTTCTATTCAGGGTCTGTATGAGTTTTAGAGGATGAGGAGATAAGTCGGTTGATTTCATCCATTTCATCATTACTCAAGTATCTCCACTTTCCAATTGGTATATCAAGCTTTATATTCATTATTCTTACCCTTTTTAGCTTGGTAACCTTAAAATCAAGGAACTCGCACATCCTTCGTATCTGACGGTTGAGTCCCTGGGTAAGAATGATCCTGAATTTATTCTTGTCGATCTGCTCAAGCTCACATTCACGGGTTATCGTATCCAGAATTGGCACTCCGCTTCTCATTTTCTTAAGAAATTCAGCGGTAATCGGTCTGTTTACAGAGACTAAATATTCTTTTTCATGGTTGTTTCTGGCACGCAGGATCTTATTCACAATATCTCCGTCGCTGGTCAGCAGAATAAGTCCCTCACTGGGTTTATCTAAACGACCGATTGGGAATATCCGTTTAGGGAACTTAATATAATCGATAATATTATCCTTTTCGGCCTTGATATCAGTGGTGCACACAATTCCGACAGGCTTATTAAAAGCAATATAAACTGGCTTTTCATCAGGTTTAGAGACCAGTTTCCCATCGACTTTAACAATATCACCCGGGATGATTTTAGTCCCCATTTCAGGAACACTCCCATTAATGGTAACCCTGTTTTCAAGAATCAGCTGATCAGCAGCTCTGCGTGAGCAATAACCTATCTCACTCAGATATTTATTTATTCGGGTAGTATCTTCAGTAGTCATTTTTACAGTATTCCATTTTACAGCAACAATGCTCGTTAAATAAATCAGGCAAAGCGTATTTCAGTAAATTAAATTTCATCCATCATACATCCGATGGGAGCTCCCGGAGGTGCTACAGGATGAAGTGTCGGTTTTGCCTTTTCAGGAGATTTCATTCGATCCAATGTAAGGATCAGGTAACCTTTATAAATATTATCTGTTGTAGCCTTTAACTGAGCACCTGCGTATATTTTCAAATCTTCCAGTGATTTATGGATCTGTGCCTTTGTGGCGAAGGAAGCATCATCATTGACAGATGAAGAAAGAAGATAGGTAAGCAGCAATTGCTCATTCTGCTTTTGTATCAATCCCTCCATACCAATAAGTCTTGGCGATTTCCAGGTTTTAGCTATCAGTACCCCGATCATTTCATCCACACCCAAACCCTTATTTGATACCTGGTATTGTACCATTCTGTTCATGCGACTTGCATTGAATAAAAAAGAGAGAGGCATATCAGCAGCTGACTCTGCTGCAGCTAGCGGATCAAATACCAGACCGGTTCTTCTGCTGAACAACTCCCTAGAAATGCTATAACCTGCCGGACGGGGAGGAATCAGTTTGATAATACTTTCCGGGAGAGTTAATGTTTTGGGATCCATACAATCAACCAGTGCCTTTAAAGCCTCCAGTTGAACTTCTTTAGAAACCGAACGCGTTACCATTTGTCCGTCTCCTTTAATTGCATAGGAATAATACATTCCACCAACCTGTTTAGAGACAGCCTCAACCTGATACCTGTGAAACAAGTAAACTGGAACCAATACATCCTCAAGCATGGCCATAGGTGTACCTTGTGGTATACTGTTTAATCCAAATTTTGAAAGAGCTTTTGATCGAACATTCATCACATTTTTTAATTCCTTCACCGGATCATTTCCATTGTCCCATAAATGTGCTTCAGGATGCAGACCCGCCGGATCACGTGCATCCCTATCTGAAATAAATGTGAGGCCCTTTTTAGCCGCATCACTCAGTATTTTATTCAGTGCCTCTGCCTCATTCGTCCCCTTCGGGAATTGTGAATATCCATATTGGATACTTACTTTATCCCATTCCCCAATTTCATTGGTATAGGCATCATTCAGATCAATTTCATTATTTGCATTTAATGAAACCATCGGTGGCGGATAATCCATTACACTGGCACGGTTCTGAGCACTAGAAATATAGTTGTGCATCAAACCGATGGTATGACCGATCTCATGTGCCGACAATTGTTTCAACCTCTGCAAAGCCATTTTCAGCATTTTATCGTCAGCGGGCAAAACATTATTTTCAAACGGAGCCAAT
>JBIIWE010000002.1:0-16902 GCA_044339075.1 Daejeonella sp.
TGGAATAACATTAGTATTCGTGAAATAATGGAAATTGATTTATCTGAAACCATCCCGCTCTTGCCGCGGGAGAGGGCACTTACTTTTCCCTTCAGCTGGAAAAGTAAGCAATGCCGATCCGCCCAAGGCGGAGAGACCACGAATACCAAAAAAAACAATAAGAAATTGAGTAATAGCCGCGGCTTCCCGGTATTTGTTGTAAATCCACGCTTTATCCTGTCATTGTAATCCAAGCCGTGTCTATGTAATGAAATATATGAATGGATCTGCTACACTTCTCCGGATTACTTAAAGGCAGTGATTTATGATTGTTAATGCAAGGATAAAGCGCGCCTTTACTGCCAAATCCCAGGAGGCCGGTCACTGCAAAAAGCAGCAACAGTAATTTATGAACGGTTGTTACCCAACGCAAGCCCCAGCTACCATTTCTATCAGATAAAAAGTTACGATTCACAGGTATAAAACCGAATAAGGTATCGGAAAAATCAAAAAAAGAGGTTGGGACTTTCAATCAGAACTTCCGAGTATTAAATTGGGGGATCATTTCCGGAATCTTCATTATTCTTTGGTATCCACAAAAGCAGTCTTGAATGTGCGTGTTTTTTTGATTTGCGAAAAACTGTGATCATAATTCTTGGAACAGTATACTCGAATAAACATTTGCTCATTTAATATCACTTAATCCTATATTTGTTTCAGTTCAACATTAACTAGCCTATGCGCGTTCTAGCTTTCGATTATGGTACTAAACGCATTGGTATTGCTGTGACCGATCCACTGCAGATCATAGCTACCGGCCTGGATACCATTCATCCTAAAGATAGTATAGAGTACCTCAAAAAATACCTTTCAACAGAACAGGTAGAACTCTTTGTGGTCGGCGAACCCAGACAGATGAATGGAAGTCCCTCACAATCGGCACCTCATATTAAAGGATTTATCGCTACCCTGAACAAAAATTTTCCAGATATACCCGTCGAGCGGATCGATGAACGATTTACGTCCAAAATGGCATCGGCGGTTGTTGCTCAAAGCGGTTTCAAAAAAACAGACCGACAAAATAAAGAACGCCTGGATACTATTTCTGCGACGATCATCCTGCAGACCTATCTGGAGAAAAAAAGCATGGGCTTTTAAAAACGGGCAAAAACTCAAAATACCTATCTTTAAACCATGGAGCTATTAAGTGAAGAGCTAACACACTATCTGGAAAATTCCTGCGAGCCTGAAAATGAACTTCTCAAGCATATAAACCGAGAAACATACCTAAAAGTTTCTATGCCTCGTATGCTTTCAGGGCACTATCAGGGAAGATTACTTAGCATGATCAGTAAAATGATCAACCCTGAAAGAATACTTGAAATAGGCACTTTCACAGGTTATGCTACTCTTTGTCTGGCAGAAGGACTCCGAGAAAAAGGCCGTATCTATACCATAGATATCAATGTGGAGCTAGAAGATATGGTGCGGTCAAACTTTAAAAGATCAGACCTGGATTCAAAAATAATGTATCAGATTGGCGATGCTAAAGAGATTATACCCACTCTAAATGAAACTTTTGACCTCGTTTTTATTGATGCCGATAAAAAAAATAATGCTACCTATTATGATATGATCATCGATAAGGTACGATCAGGGGGGCTCATTCTGGTAGATAATGTGCTTTGGAGCGGAAAGGTACTGGATGAGGGTGTTTCAGACCAAAAGACCTCCTTCATCAGTAAATTTAATGAGATGGTTAGCTCAGACAAACGAGTTGAAAAACTGATCCTACCCGTTAGAGATGGATTGTTTTTAATTAGAAAGAAATAAATTTAATTAAAAGATTGCGGATACTAAAACTATGTAATCACTACCCAATGATCATCTTTTTCAAAAATGAAATTCCTTACATGAAACAATCATTGCTACTACTGATCACTTTCAGCATTTTTACGAGTTCATGCAGTTTGCTTAAAAAAGAACAATCAGCACCGCTCCCTCAGGTTAATAAGCCGGCAGAGCCGGTTAAAATCGCTGAAAAAGTTAGTACTACAAATCCTGCTTCAATAAAAACTCCTGCTGAAAGTTATATTGACCGTTTTAAGAACATCGCCATCAGTGAAATGAATGGTTCTGGAATTCCGGCAAGTATTACATTGGCTCAGGGAATTCTGGAATCAGCAAGCGGTAACAGCAGGCTAGCAAAAGAGGCCAATAATCACTTCGGAATTAAATGTACGACAGAATGGAAAGGGGAAACTATATTTCAGGATGACGACAATAAAGATGATTGCTTCAGGGTTTACAGATCACCCGAAGAATCCTTTAGGGATCATACTGAATTTCTAAAAAGAAAGCGATATGCACCCCTGTTCGAGCTGGATAAAAATGATTACCGCGGATGGGCAAACGGACTAAAAACGGCGGGATATGCCACCAATCCACGATATGCAGAGCTGTTGATCAGCTTGGTTGAACGGTACGACCTAAGTCGCTTTGACCGGATTGAAAACGAGAGAGAAAAAACACTCAGGGAAGATAAAGTAATGAAGGAGATCACTTTGAATATCCCCACAGAGAAAAAACAGGAAACAATTAAAAGCCCCGTGATCATGAAAATTTATGAAGTACGTTCAGGAGATACTCTGACCTCTGTTTCCAAACAATTTACAATCAGTGTAGCTGATCTGAAGGCTTTGAATGGCTTAGAAAATGTAAATTTATTTCCTGGACAGTTACTGCTGGTTTCCAAATAAGTTAAAAATGTTAAAAATGAATTTATTATTTCTTAAAATCTTAGTTTTATCAGATTGAAAAAGATCATATTCATATTTCTGCTACTTTCATTCCCTGTTTGTAGTCTGCTGGCTCAGGATAAACCCATTCAAGGTATCGTGTTTGATATGGAATCAAAGCAGCGTTTAACCCGTGTCTATATTTTTAACACCCGTACAGGAGAAGGATTCTACAATACCACTAAAGGAGAATTTAAAACGAATGCCCGTGAGGGTGATGTTTTAGTTGCCGCTTTACAAGGCTATGGTGTTGATACAGTAAGTATCCGCTCAGTGAATACCGTACTTTTCTACCTAAAACGGAATTCCATACTGCTCCAAGAAGTAGTGGTTAGAGATAGTTTAGGAACACCCGCAGAACGCCTTCAGGCAAAAAAAGAAGAATATAATGCCGCATATAGTAAAGGAGCCGTCGGCAATTTGCTAACCACAGGTGGTAGTAATGGAGGTGGTGGAGCCGGACTTAGCATCAATGCCTTATACAGTTTGCTAAGTCGTGAGGGCAGAAATGCGCGCCAGCTGCAAAAAATAATTGAACGCGATTATAGGGATGCGATGATCGAATACCGTTTTACAAGAACACTAATCAATCGGGTTATAGGCATAAGCGGAAGTAAACTGCTAGATTTTAAACAACAATATAAACCAGGCTATTATTTTATACTGCAGGCCAACGACTATGAACTGATAGAATATATCAGGAAATCATACGCATCCTACCTTGAAAATCCTGCTGCTTATCGTTTACAACCTCTGAATGGTAATTGAAAGTGAAATTTATTTCGATAATTCAGGCAAGAAAAATCCAGACCAGGGTAAGGCCATGTTTCGATTTGTTTTTCTGAATATAAAAGACCTGAAGCTTAAAAATAGATCATTAACCATGAGCTGATACATATCATACCACCATTAGAGCTGCTTTTCATCCCATTTAATTCCCTCAAATTTTTAATTAGCTGATAAATTGCATCTATTACTGTGATCATTACCTCGCCTACAGAAATATAGTTTTTTCAGAGAGAGGACATTGCAAATGTCCTAAAGCCAAGATATTTGAAAAAGCGCAGATTTGTATCCTGGATCAATTTATCAGGCAAGTATAGAAAAAGCTAAAAAACATATCGAAAAGAAGTCTTTTTTGTTTTTCTTTGCTATATGTTAAAGAGTTTGCCGTCACTTATTTTCATTTTATTGGGGTTCGCCTCAATTTCTGTTGCGCAAAAAAAGGGAGCTGAAGCAGATACACTTTTATTAAAAGAACTTAAACAGTACCCCCGCAGAAATGCACTCCCGGTTAGACGACCTATTTTATTCCCTGAAGTAGTTTCCTTAAATGCTGCATCTTCCATCGATGTAAAAGTGAATTACTGGCGTAATCTTACTGCATTCGGCCTTAATATCAATCAGGCTTCGTTCAGTGATAACTGGAGTGCAGGTGGTGTAAACTCTTTAGCGCTAGGCGGACAATTTTCTTATAAAACTGATTATACTAAAACAGACAAGAACTATGTATCGGAAGTTATCCTGCAATATGGGAAACTCAAAAACAAAGGTCAGCTATCCCGAAAAACAGTAGACCGTATATTCTGGGATAATAAAGTTGCTCTTAAACTTTCGAACAGCTGGTATTTCTTCGGATCTGTCAACTTTGAATCCCAATTTGATTTTGGTTACTCCTTCTCAAAAGATGCACAGGGAAATGAGAAAAGAACACTCCTTTCGAAATTTATGGCGCCAGGATATTTGACAGAATCATTTGGATTTGAGTACAAACCGGATAAGAACTTTTTTGTTCGAATAGGTACCGGAACTGCAAGACAAACATTTGTACTTGATAAAAATCTCTACTTAACAAACCCTAAAAACTTTGGTGTAAAGCCAGGTAAAGGCTTCAGAAATGAGCTTGCCTTCCAGGTTGTAAGCTCTTTTGATAAGGAGATTGCCAAAAACCTAACCCTGAAAAGCCGTTATGCCATGTTTGCGAATTATGAAAAGCTTGCGAATATTGACAACAGACTAGACCTTACCTTAACCGCCCATGTAAACAGGCTGATCAATGTATCAATTGCTGGAATAATTCTTTATGATGATGATACTGCCAACAAAATGCAGGCAAGCCAAACCATGGCATTTGGGTTGGTTTACAGGCTAGCGAACTAGATTATTTTCTAAAATATTATTATTTAAACAAAACAAGAATCTAATATTCTGCAGGTACTACCTTCTACTAAGCTGCAGATAGTCAAGATAATATAAGATTTTTAATGAGGCATTGTTATTCTGTGGTAATCCTACAATTCTGTCAAAATTACTCAAATATCCAATCCTATTCTCTGTTTCCATGTCTTGCGAAACCTTTTTATAAGCCAAACTCAATTCGCTGCCGGGAGCAAAGCGCCAAGAATAAATTAAATCAATATTAAATACGTTATAATTGGTTTGGGTACCCTTAAATTCAGCGCCATCATGACTCTGTAAACCTCCATCAGTAGTAAGGATATAATATTCTTTATTTCTTCGGTTTGACCAGTAATGTCTTCCTCTCACCATTAAACCCATACGGCTATTAAAAGTATAAGTAGCATCCATAGAACTTTCCACCGTGCTCCTATCGAACCTTGAAAATATTACGTCCTTATTGCCTCTAACACCAAGCCATGCAGAATAATCGAATTGCGGCTGTACATTAAAGTCAAGTCCCAGAGAAAGTCTGTTCTTAACCCTGAAATTTTGGAAAAACCCAGCAGCATATCCCACACCACTGAACTGCTCCCTGAACCTGGCAGAGAAAAGTACGGTTGCATTATACTTTTTAGCTCTGTTTGATCTCAGCATGAAACTTCCAAAACTACTGGCAGGAGTACTGAACTCTCTTCCTGCTACACGGGGCTCATAAAAATCCTTTCCAATGAACTGCCGGTAAAAATCCAAATTCAATGACCAGAAATTTTTAAACTCAAAAAAACCGCCTCCATATGCTCTTGATGACTGATAGCTGCGAGGCTTAAATCGCTCGGTACGAAAAATTCCTAATCGGGCATTAAAACGATTAAAAAGTTTGCCGGGATTAAAACTATTATATCCAAAATCTATGGAGTTGCTAATGAAATTATTATTATTAAAATATCCCAAATCTGTTGGGTCATATTTATCGTCTGTCAGGTCATAACCATAGCGCCAAGTAAAATTTCCACTTTTCTTACCTGCTTCAATCTCATAGAAATATCCGTTCATAGCAGAATTACCCGGGCTTTCCGGACCTACGTGACTCAGCTTGGCAGCACCAGCGATATTATACCTGTTCTGCTTGTTATTAAGATTAAACAAAAATGCGCTCACGTTGGCATCATAGGCTGATCCCTGACGCAACACATTCGTATTAACAAAACTTGCTGAGCTATTGTTTTTAAGAGATTGATCGAGTACTAGAATATTATAATTGCTCAATGGCTGCGTTTCAATCAGGCGCTCCTCTCCGGAACTGTTTTCTATCGTGGCATAGCCGCGTTTTGTAACCGCATTAAAAAAACCTATGCCCATCCCATTTTCTGAACGGCCTGAAATTTTTGTAGCGTTGAGCAGTTTGCTTTCCAGCTGGTTTTCTTTTACGATCTCACCTGGAAGGATCTTAGAGCTAATATTAGCTGAATATGCCGGATTAGATCCGATGCGCCTGGAATAAAAAAGGTTGCCTTTATTGAACAACTCCGTTCCTTCTGTAAAAAACTGCCGGTTTTCATTGAACCTTACTTCAAAAGGACTTAGATTAAGCACCTGATTATCAGATCGAACCTGGCCGAAATCAGGAACAAGAGTCATGTCGAGTGTATAACTCTGATTGATACCATATTTGATATCCATTCCGCCACTGTATGTGCTCGTTGTATTTTTCAAACCGGGCTGATTATGGGGATAGTTATTGACAGAAGAAGAAAGATAAGGTGAGAAAGATAATCTCACCGGGGCCTTAATGCCCTTTATTCCGTTTAATTCACCTTCCTGATTGATAAAGCCATCTACTTTAGGATCAATAAAGTTCCAGCTGCTTTGCTGATTGACCTTCTGGCGGCGCCGGGTCATGTTTAAACCCCATTGCTGAATATCACTGGATCCAAACCTGATGGCAGAATAAGGGATCTTTAATTCTGCAGTCCAGCCCAGACTATCTATTTTTACCTGGCTATCCCAAACGGCATCCCAGCTAACATCTTCCCTTCCAGACTGTGAATATTTTACATCAAACTGAGCACCCGTTGAGTTGACATAAAAACCAAAGGCATTTATTCGATCGAGATAAGTATCAAAAATAATTCCCAGAAAATCTGAACTTCCAAGCTGGTCGCGGGTTACAACTTCCCTGACAATGCTATCCGGTTCATCATACATTCTGGCACCTATGTAAATTGCCGAATTATCATAAACAATTTTGACTTCGGTTCTTCTGTCATGACGTACAATGCGACCTGGAATTGGTTTAAACTCAATAAATCCGCTTGCGGCTTTCACCTCGGTCCAAACGCGGTCATTTAGAATACCATCAATTTTAGGAGAATTATCTGTGCGAACTGCAGTAAATTTCTTAACATCCTGAGCAACACAAAAATTGCCAAGTACCACAAAAACTATTGCTATTATCCCACCAAATTTCATTCACAAATTATCAGGATGCAAAGAAATTAAATTGTACTAAAATTCCATAAAAAGTAGTGTTAATGTTACTCTATTCTTCCTTTACTTAAGATTTTGAACAGATTCTGGCCTGAATCAACAATTATTTTAGTCCTATTGTTCAGAAAGCTTAACTTTGTACGAGCTAAAAGCTGATTTATACGATGTTTGAAAATTTACAAGATAAACTTGATAGAGCCTTTAAGGTATTAAAAGGACAGGGAAGCATAACGGAAATAAACGTGGCCGAAACCATGAAAGAGATACGCAAAGCTCTTCTGGATGCCGATGTTAACTATAAAACTGCCAAAGCATTTACCGATGATGTAAAAGAAAAAGCACTCGGACTTAATGTACTGACCTCCATTTCTCCAGGACAGTTACTGACCAAACTCATGAACGATGAGCTGGCAGCCTTAATGGGCGGAACTGCTGAGGAATTATCTATTTCTGCAAATCCAACGATCATACTGATCGCCGGACTAAACGGTGCGGGTAAGACCACCTTTTCTGGGAAACTTGCCAATTATCTAGTTACAAAAAAGAATAAGAAACCTTTACTGGTTGCTGGCGACGTTTATCGCCCGGCAGCGATTGATCAGCTGGAAGTACTTGGCGGACAGATCGGGGTTCCGGTTTATTCCGACCGTATTTCCAAAGATCCGGTAGCGATTGCAATGGCCGGAATTGCTGAGGCAAAAAAGAACGGACAAAATGTAGTGATCATCGATACCGCCGGTCGTCTGGCTATTGATGAGGGATTGATGAAAGAGATCGCTGAGGTAAAGGCACAAACCAAACCACATGAAATCCTGTTTGTTGTCGATTCCATGACCGGACAGGATGCAGTAAACACTGCGAAAGCCTTTAATGACAGGCTTGACTTTACCGGGGTCGTATTAACCAAATTAGATGGTGATACCCGCGGTGGTGCTGCACTTTCTATCAAATCAGTAGTAAACAAACCAATCAAATTCATCGGTACCGGTGAAAAGATGGAAGCCCTGGATGTGTTCTATCCGGACAGGATGTCTAGCCGTATTCTCGGGATGGGAGACGTGGTTTCCCTGGTTGAACGTGCACAGATGCAGTTCGATGAGAAAGAAGCTGCTGAACTTCAGAAAAAGATCCGCAAGAATAAATTCGATTTTAACGACTTCCTGAGCCAGATCCAGCAGATCAAGAAGATGGGTAATATGAAGGATCTGATGGGCATGATCCCAGGTGTTGGAAAAGCCATTAAGGATGTAGAAATCGATGATAATGCGTTTACACCCATTGAATCGATCATCCGTTCCATGACTCCTTATGAGCGCGAAAATCCAGATTCGATCAACCAAAGCCGACGATCACGAATAGCCAATGGTTCTGGAAGCAATATCACTGAAGTAAATAAACTGATCAAACAGTTTGAAGATATGCGTAAAGTGATGAAACAGTTCTCAAACCCGGCAGCCGCTGCCAAAATGATGAAGGGGATGCCGAAAATGCCGTTTGGGAAGTAGATAATAGGAGGTTGCTGAAAAGAGCAATCTTAAGATAATCACGATACCCATCCTATATTGAGGTTGGAAAATACCAACCTCAGGTAAAACCAACAAGAGCAAGGCGTTTTCAAAATTTTTCTGTTTTTCAACCATTAATGATAAAAATTGTAAATTTGGATATGGAAACATTAGTTATTCATCCTGAAAATAAAGAGCAGCTAGCAGCTTTGAAGGCGCTAGTTAAATCCTGGAATATCAATTTCGAAAAGTACCCCTACAACCCAAATTTTGTAGCCGAAATAAATAAAAGAGAGAAGAACATCAAACAAGGTGATTTTATCACAATTAAAGACCCCAAGAATGTATGGGAAAGTTTGCTGTAATAGTTGAAAAAGCGGCTCAAAAAGAATTGCTAGCCCATTATAAATCTGGAGATAAATCTTCCTTAAAAAGAATAGAACAAATAATTTTAGAGCTCTCAGAACATCCGGAAACTGGAGTTGGAAAACCTGAAAGACTAAAATTTGATTTATCAGGATATTGGTCAAGGCAAATCAATAAAAAAGATAGATTAGTTTACAGAATTGATGATAAAATTATCACTGTCACTATAATTATGGCAATGGGGCATTACGCAGAAAAGTAATTCCTTTAATAACCCCGAACACAATTCTCATTTCCCTTCAATTAGAGTTTTCCACCATACCGGCTTTTCGTAAGGTTGGCTGTTTTAGGTTGGACAACACAAACCTCATGAAAACCTTTGGCGTCTTTGCGAGATCTCCTGTTTTAATTGTATGAAATTCAATAATTGTATTTAATGATTTTCTCGCAAAGACGCAGAGACGCGGATGTATTTCGGATAAGTAAATTACAGTTTAGTTTATAGCAAAATTCAGTTAGAGCACGCGCGACACGCTCGCGCTCAATGTCATTAAGTTAAGGGGGCAGAAGGTTCTGGCCTTCGCCAGAATGACAATGCATTTTGTAATAATGAAGGAGATCCTGACTTTCGTCAGGATCGTAATCCTTAAATAATGACATTGCGCGCGCGCTAGCAGAGCCTTTGATTCCAACAAAAAACATCACTCCATTTCATTTTACTATTGCAAGTATCAAATACTTTTATTTACTTTGAAAATCAAAGTACTTTTAAATGGAAGAAAAAGATATACATTCTGAGTTGGCTTCAATCAGATCCCTGATGGAACGTTCATCCAGGTTTCTCTCCCTCAGCGGTTTGTCGGGGGTAATGGCAGGCATCTATGCCCTAATCGGTGCATTTACCGGTTACCGTCTCGTAAGCAAAAAATATGGAAGTTTAACGATCAGTGATTCGTACTCAGACAATCCACAGGTATACCATCAGCTGTTATTGATCGCAACGGTAATTTTACTGCTCTCTGTATTAACCTGTTTGATACTATCCATTCGTGAAGCAAAGAAAAAGAACGAAAACTACTGGAATCCAGTAAGCAAACGTCTGATCAGCAGCATGGCCATTCCACTTTTTACTGGGGGATTATTTATCATTATCTTACTCCTGAAAGCTGAGTATAGGCTGATTGCTTCTGCCTGCCTGATTTTCTACGGACTGTCTTTAATTTCAGCAAGCCAATACACATTCTCGGATGTGAGATGGCTAGGATTTTGCCAAATTATTCTGGGTTTAATGGCTGCCATGATCCCAGAATCGGGCCTTTGGTTCTGGGTCTTTGGTTTTGGTTTCCTGCATATAATTTATGGATCTGTCATGCATTTTAAATATAAACAGTGAAGAAATCCCTTGAACAATTTAATAAGGCCTTTGAAAACCGGATCCGACTACAGATCATGAGCGTTCTGGTTGCCAATGAGAATTATGACTTTAATTCCCTCAAAGTCTTATTGGAAGTAACTGATGGGAACTTAGCATCCCACCTAAAAGCTCTTGAAAAAGAAGAGTATATCCTGGTAAACAAGACCTTCATCGGCAGAAAACCCAATACCCAGTATGCTGTTTCTGAAAAGGGCCGTTCTGCCTTTATAAAACACCTCGAAGCACTTGAAAATTTAATTAAACAACAAAAAAAACAATAATATTTTTTTATATAAATACTTTGAAATTCAAAGTACTTTTAAAATAACGAAAAACATGAAAATCGAATTTACAACAGAAAACAACGGAATTAAAAACTGGTTCGGAGCATCCATAATATTCAAACTAGGCCTGATAGGCTTTCTAACACTCCTATTATTGATCCCCTCGTTCCTGGTACAGGATCTGATAACCGAACGAAAGAACAGACAGCAGGAAGTTATACGTGAAATATCCGACAAATGGTCAGGCAGCCAAATAGTACAAGGACCGATTTTGGTTTTGCCTTACAAAACTACGGTCATTGCTCAAGATTCCGATACCCAAAAAAGCAGTAGCCGGGAAATTTTGACTAATATCTATATCCTACCGGAAAACCTAAATATCTCATCCAAAGCAAATCCGGAGCTGCTTCATAGAGGAATCTTTGATGCAGTGGTTTACACCAGTAAAATTAAAGTCAGCGGAACATTCAGTCCGCTTGAATTGAAAAAATCGGGTATTGACCCTGCCATGATCCAATGGGAGCAGGCCAAAGTGGATATTGGCTTGAGCGACTTAAAAGGACTTAAAAATAATCCGATCATAAGATTGGGAAACCAGAACTATGAAGTAGAGCCCGACTTTACTTCACTTAAATTATTCAACAATAACTTGGTTATCCTTCCCAACCTGAGTTCAGAAAAAATCACTGCTCTTAACTTTAGTTTTGATTTGGATTTGCGTGGGAGTGAGAGGCTTAGCTTCCTTCATCTTGGAAAGAATACCACGGTAAAAATTGAAGGGGAATGGAATGATCCAAGTTTTACCGGACGATATTTACCTGATGAACGCTCTGTTTCGGGCAAGGCCTTTTCGGCTACCTGGAAAATGCCCTATTACAACAGACCTTATCCGCAGCAATGGATTGAAGAAAATACGGTTTTAAACACCACAGATACACAAGTTCAAGGAACTAATAACTCCGATTCCCGTGCTGTTTTTGGTGTAGATTTCCTTTTACCTGTAGATCAATATCAAAAGACCCTCCGGACTGCAAAATATGCCATTCTGGTTATTTTACTATCCTTTTTATCCCTGTTTTTCACCGAACTGCTGAACAAGCAACGAGTTCACTTTCTTCAATATGTGTTGATCGGAGCTGCCATGACCATTTATTATATCTTATTGCTCTCCCTTAGTGAGCAGGTAGGCTTCAACCTGGCTTATATCATTGCCTCCGCAGCCACAATTGGCCTGATTGGTACCTTCATTTGGTCGCTGCTCAAAAACAGAAAAGCAGCTCTCCTGTTTGCAGGCATATTAACTATGTTCTATAGCTTTATCTTTGTGATTCTTCAGCTACAAGATTTAGCCTTACTGGTTGGCAGTATCGGTTTATTCGTAATAGTCGCATTATTGATGTATCTATCACAAAAAATTACGATTAAAAAACATGATCATGCCTAAAACAAATAAAATGGAAATTATGGCATTGGATGTGAAATAATACCGTTCACTCAATAAATACCACCACTTACTAAACCGCTTCCACAAATCTGTCCAATGGCTTTTATATTAGCTAAACATGCTAGCAAAGACCTTTGGAAGTGCCGTTTATGGTATCGAAGCAATTACCATAACCATAGAGGTGAACGTTTGCGGCGGGCTCAAATATTTTGTTGTTGGTTTGCCTGATAATGCGGTAAAAGAAAGTATGCTGCGTATTGAAAGCGCATTGAATAGTTCCATCTATCGCATGCCCAGGAAAAGGATTATTGTAAATCTGGCTCCGGCCGATATACGAAAAGAGGGTTCTGCCTATGATCTGCCCATTGCAATCGGTATTTTGTATGCTTCAGGGCAATTTTTCAGCACTAAGCTCGATGAATATCTCATTCTGGGAGAACTCTCTCTGGATGGAGGTATACAACCTGTAAAAGGGGTTCTGCCCATTGCTATTCAGGGTAAAAGAGATGGATTTAAGGGACTGATCCTTCCAAAAGAGAATGCTCGTGAAGCAGCAATTGTGGATGATTTTGAGGTTTATGGGGTAAACAGCCTAGCAGAAGTGATCGGTTTTTTTGACAATAGCCTGGAACTGCAAAGAACCATAGTCAATACTAAAGAAGAGTTCAGCTATAATATCAATAATTACGAAAGCGATTTCTCGGATGTCAGGGGACAGGAAAACATCAAACGGGCGCTGGAGATTGCGGCCGCCGGTGGACATAATGTGATCCTGATCGGTCCGCCGGGAGCCGGCAAGACCATGCTAGCCAAACGCTTGCCAACCATCTTACCACCACTCGACCTCTATGAAGCCCTCGACACGACCAAAATCCATTCTGTAGCAGGAAAACTTTCTGCATCCGATTCATTAATGACCATCAGACCATTCCGTTCTCCTCATCATACCATTAGCGATGTGGCGCTTGTTGGAGGAGGTACCAACCCACAACCCGGAGAAATATCCCTTGCACATAATGGGGTGCTCTTTCTGGATGAACTGCCCGAATTTAAACGGACCGTACTCGAAGTCATGCGACAACCTTTGGAAGAACGCAGGGTGACCATCTCCAGAGCAAAATCAACCGTGAACTACCCGGCCAGTTTTATGCTGGTGGCCTCCATGAACCCCTGCCCATGCGGATATTTTAATCACCCAGAAAAAGAATGCATTTGTGCTCCGGGAGTGGTTCAGAAATATTTAAGTAAGATCTCGGGGCCCTTGCTTGACCGCATCGACCTCCATGTAGAAGTAACCCCGGTAGACTTCAATGAGCTATCCTCCGAACGACTGAGTGAAAAAAGTAAAGAGATCCGTGAACGGGTTACGGAGGCCAGAAATATCCAGATTATCCGATTTGAAGATAAAGAAGAAGTGTTCTGCAATGCCCAGATGAGCCCAAATATGGTACGGAATATTTGCCGCATCAGCGACTCCGGACAAACCCTATTAAAACAGGCCATGGAAAAACTGGGTTTATCTGCCCGAGCGTACGACCGGATCCTGAAAGTTTCCAGAACGATTGCTGACCTCGCCGGCACGGAAGAAATCCTGCTGGAACATCTTGCTGAGGCGATACATTACCGGAGTTTGGATAGGGATGGATGGGCGGGGTGATCGGGTACAAGCCTCAATAACGCAACAGCCATTCTGATACATAAATTTCTGGCAAATAAAAATTACATCTCCGTTGTAATCCAGTTAAAAATCTACAACTATATCAATAGATTACCATACTGCCTAAGAAACTCATCGTTTAACCTTAATCTCTTTTAGAAAAATAAATCTAAATTTGTAGGACTTCAAAAACATAAAACCAAAATCAAGATTAATCAAATTTCATAGTTCTTAAAACGAATTATCCAAAAATGCATTGTAAATATTTCATATTCTTACTTTTTTTCTTTGGCATTCAGCATGCTGCAAAAGCAACCTTTGTATTTAATTCCAATTCAATATCAGCACATCAGGCCATATTTGATTTGCGGTTTAATGATGCACGGAAATATATCAGGGATGAGAAATTAAATAATCCACAAAATGGCATTCCGGTCTTGCTTGAAAATTACCTTGATTATATATTCCTGATTACTTCAGAGAATACAATCGAGTTCGAAAAGTTTAAGGACAGGAAATCAGACAGGATAGATGCGATCAAAAAAAATGATAAAAATTCGCCCTATTATCTTTTTGCCCAGGCGGAGATTTACCTCCAATCAGGAATGATTAAAGCCAAATTCGGAGAATACCTGTCTTCTAGCTACGATTTCAAAAAGGCAAAAGACTTATTAATTGAGAATAATGGAAAGTATAAAGACTTTTTACCCAATCAAAAAAGCCTTGGATTAATAGAAGTGATTTTTGGCGCCGTCCCAACAAATTTGAAAGGAATAGCCAGTATTTTCGGTTTTGTAGGAAATATTACCAAAGGGAATAAGCAATTGGAAAAGTTCAGGATACAGATTGCTAACACTAAATTTAGCTACTATAATGATGAAATTGTGACTTTACTTTGCTTTACAAATGTAGATGTGATTCAGGGTAGAAATAATTACAGCTACATGACTCCACTTTTGAATACTATGAGTGATAAAAGTCTCCTTAAATCATATCTGCAAGGATATACTGCCTTTAAAACCGGGCATGCCGATGCCGCAATTAAATTTATAGAAGCCGCTCCAAAAGGAAGTCAGTACGCCGACTTACCACTCATGAACTATCTGATGGGCAATGCTAAACTTTGCCGTATGGATTCGGATGCAAACCAATACCTTAGCAAATTTGCGAATGAGACCTACAGTTCGAATTATGTAAAGGATACTTATCTTAGGCTTGCATTTTATTACTTGCTAAGAAATAATCTTTCTCAGTACAATTATTATTTAGCATTGGTGAGAACCAAGGGTTCGGTGATTATTGAAAAGGATAAGCAGGCTTTGAAAGAATCAAATGACCCTAAACCCAATTTAATTTTATTGAAAGCAAGACTCTATTTTGATGGGGGCAATTATATTAATGCATTAGCTCAATTAAAATCAATTCAAGTTGATGATTTAAAAACCCTGAAGGATAAGATAGAACTTTACTACCGCTTTGGGCGTATCTACGATATGATGAACAAGTTTGATGATGCCTTACTGAATTATCAGCGTGTAATAAATTTGGGCAAAGATCAGAACTACTATTTTGCAGCTTATTCGGCCTTAAAATCGGGTAATATTTATGAATATATCAAAGACTATAAAAAAGCCGCTGATTACTATAATATGGCCTTAGAAATGAAAAATCATGAGTATCAAATTGGTATTGGTACGCATGCAAAGGAAGGCTTGAGAAGGCTTAAACAATGAGAGATTAATTTAATTTATTTATCCGACAGAGTATTTTAAATTTAAAAATTATCTTTGGTTTTATACTTTTGTAGCTATTTGCATCTATTTGAATTCATATAGATGAGATCATTATTAAAACTTTAGCTTAAAATGCCGGAAAAAAAAATACTGATAACCGGAGCAAGCAGGGGTTTGGGACTGGCCATATCAAATGTGTTATCCAAAGAATATACATTGATCTTGCATGCCACACGCAAGGAAAGTTTTACCAATCCTGACCCTAAACACCACCTCCTTTGTGCTGACCTTAGTGATCCAAACGAACTCAATGAATTTTGTAAACGTCTAAAAAAAGAGCACGGAGATACCCTTTACGGGGTAATCAATAATGCCGGTATAACATTTGATAAATCCCTAATCTATCAGCCGGAGAATGAAATTGACAAGCTGCTACAGGTAAATCTGAAAGCACCAATCATGATCTGTAAGGCTGTTATGAAACAATTCCTTTTAAATAAACGCGGGGTAATAATCAACGTAAGCTCATGTGTTGGTGAAACCGGAAATGCTTTTCAGGCAGTTTATTCCGCAACCAAAGCAGGATTAGCAGCCCTGTCCAAATCACTCGCCCGTGAAGTTTCCGCTTTGAGCGAAGAACATGCCATCAGGATATTAAGCATAGCCCCAGGTTTTATTGAAACAGAGATGACAGATACGGTACCTGAAAAATTCAGACAAGAATATTTAAAAGCCATTCCCGCAAACCGTTTTGGAAATGTGAACGAGGTTGCCGAGGTGGTTGCTTTCCTTTTGTCGGATAATGCATCATATATTAACGGAACTAACATAAATATAAATGGTGGGATATTATGATAAAGGTAAGCATGTAGAAAGCCTGTGTTCAATACATCCGAGAGAAATACTTATTGCCTACGGTCCTAAAAAGCTGCTTGTTGATAAATATCACTGGCACTCTCCAAAAACAGGTATTGTAGCAAGTTATACTCCCACAGATTTTGATGTAGAAGACCATTTTGGTATTTTCAGAGGAGTAGATCAGATAGAGTCCTTT
>JBIIWE010000199.1:0-5239 GCA_044339075.1 Daejeonella sp.
TGTAATAATGGAGAATATCCTGAATTCGTCAGGATCGTAATCCTTAAATAATAACATTGCGCGCACGCTAGCAAGTGAGGTTCCCGCCTTCGCGGGATCCGATAGCTATCGGATGACAAGCATAGAGAGGGGTTAAGGAGATTCCAGCCTCCGCTGGAATCGCAATTCGGAACAATCTTATTAGTGACGTTGCCTTTCACTCATTATTTTTCTTTAGGCATTTAGGGTTTTATGGATTCACGAGTAAATACAATTGCAATATTCTGGTGTGGTATGAATTATTTACTGATGTGAACTTAGCCATCACCAGGGAAAAACAATTAAAGACCTGGCAGAGAGCCTGGAAAAATAATTTAATTGAAAAACATAACCCCGCCTGGGATGATCTTGCAGCGGATTGGTTTGTGAAAAGTAGAAAGTGATCTGAATCTATTCCAGCGGAGGCTGGAATCTCCTCATCCACCACACGCGATTTGTCATTCCCGCGAAGGCGGGAACCTCACTACGATTTGTCAACCGATATTCTCCTGTGGCCGGAATCTCCTCATCCACCCCATGGGCTGTCAACCGATAGCTATCGGTTCCAGCGAAAGCTGGAACCTCCTAAATATTTAGGAAATACCATTTCAAGCTTTCCACGTACACTATTTATTAAAAAACTATCTTTTTTTAAAATAAATTAACAAACAGTTGTTTATTCAAAAATTAAGGCCGTAATTTACGGCACACAAAAAAAGAAATGATAAGTACTTTTTATACCACAACAAGCACAAGCACTACCACCACGCTATCGCATGGGGAAGGTGAATGTATGGTGTAAATTAAATATAAAACATCAAAAACGCCTTCCTCAGATAACGGGGAAGGCGTTTTTTTTTATCAGATATTGAAGAAATACTATTAATAATGAAAGTTTTAAAGTTCGGGGGTACCTCAGTAGGATCGGTTGAATCGATCAGTAAATTATTGCAGATCATTGAAAAGGAACAGGCACATTCTGGGAATCCCGTGGTGGTTCTTTCTGCTATGAGCGGTGTGACCAATCTCTTATCTGCCATGGCCGATAAAGCAGAGCAGGGAGGCACCTTTAGCAATGAATTAAAGGAACTCGAAGAGCGGCATTTTCATGTGATCAAAGAGTTGCTGGCAGTATCTAGGCAGAATCCTGTATTTACTAAGCTTCGTATTTTGTTCAATGAGCTTGAAGACTTGCTGCAGGGCGTGATGATATTGAGGGAATTAACTCCAAGGACCCGCGACCTGGTACTTAGTTATGGTGAGCGTTGTTCGACATTCATGATCAGTAAGATCTTCGGACAAAAATCAGATGATGATCTGTTTGTCAATGCGGCAGAATTAATCAAAACCGACAGCTCATACGGTCAGGCACGGGTGAATATGGAGCTTTCTGAAATGCTCATCCGCGACCATTATTCCAGGAATAGCGATAAAATTATTTTTGTAACCGGATTTATAGCGAGCAATGAGGAAGGCAGGATTACGACTTTAGGAAGGGGCGGAAGCGATTATACTGCAGCTATTGTTGGTTCAGCTTTAAACGCCGAGGAGATTGAGATCTGGACGGATGTAAATGGGATGATGACTGCCGATCCGAGGATGGTGAAAAAGGCATTTTCTCTGCCTGAACTTTCTTATACTGAAGCTATGGAGCTTTCATTTTTTGGTGCAAAGGTCATCTATCCGCCAACAATGATCCCGGCATTTTTGAAAAAGATTCCAATTGTAATACGCAATACCTTTGAGCCTGAATTTCAGGGTTCTGTAATCCGTCATAACTGTCAAAGTTCTAATCTGGCAATCAAGGGGATCTCATCCATAAATGATATCAGTATCATCAATATAGAAGGAAGCGGAATGGTAGGAAAAGCCGGATTCAGTGGCCGATTATTTTCTCTGTTAGCACGCGAGCAGATCAATATTATCCTGATCACCCAGTCTTCATCAGAACATAGTATCACCTTTGCTATTCATCCTTCCGATGCAGCCAGGGCTCAGCATTTAATCGAACATGAGTTTGAGCTCGAACTTTTGGCTAAGAAAATTGAAGCTCCTATCTTTGAACAGGGCCTTTCGGTACTGGCAATAGTGGGTGAAAACATGAAGCAAACCCCAGGGATTTCCGGTAAATTATTCCATTCCCTTGGCCGTAACGGTATCAATGTCAGGGCAATAGCTCAAGGTTCATCGGAGTATAATATATCGGTTGTGATCTCACGCGAAGATCTTAATAAAGGTCTAAATGCAGTTCACGATGCCTTTTTTGTAGAACTGAACAAGACCCTTCATGTATTCTGTCTGGGGACTGGCAATATTGGAACCACTCTATTTAAGCAATTGCTGGAGCATAAAGATTTTCTTCAAAAGCACAATGGTATTCAGATCAAAGTTGTGGGTATCAGTAATACGCGTAAAATGATGTTCAATGAGGAAGGCATCACGCTGGAGAACTGGGAGAAGGAACTGCATGATCAGGGCGAAGTGGCAGAACTTTCAGGTTTTGTCAAACGAATGAAGGCCCTGAACCTACCAAACTGTGTTTTTGCTGATAATACCGCAAGTAAAACCCCTATTGAATTCTATCATGAGATCTTCAGTTCCAATATTTCCATTGTAACCTGTAATAAGATCGGAAATTCTGGGTCATTTGCGCAGTATAAACAATTCAGGGATACAGCCAGGCTACATGGGGTCGACTATTTTTATGAGACCAATGTTGGAGCCGGGCTGCCGATTGTAAAAACTCTGAAGGACCTGATAATCAGCGGTGACCGGATCATCAGTATTGAGTCTATTCTTTCAGGTACCATCTCCTACATATTTAATAATTACAATGGAGATGTAACCTTCCATGATATTGTAAAACAGGCTCAGGAAAAAGGCTATACTGAGCCAGATCCAAGGGATGACCTTCGTGGGACCGACTTTATGCGTAAAATGCTTATTTTGGCCCGCGATGCAGGTTATGAGCTTGAAGCAGATGATATTGATATTGAAAGTATGCTTCCCCAATCCTGTATTGATGCCGAATCTGTTGATGATTTTTACCTAGCTCTTCAAGCTGAAAATGATTTTTTCGAAAAAATGAAAAAACAAGCTGAAGATGGTAAAAAGGTATTACGTTATATTGGAAAACTGGAGAATGGCAAAGTGAAGATCAGTCTCCAAATGGTAGATGATACTCATCCATTCTATGCCTTGTCAGGCAGTGATAATATTATATCATTTACAACTGAAAGATATAGAGAAAGACCAATGGTAGTTAAAGGTCCCGGTGCCGGAGCCGAAGTTACCGCAGCAGGTGTTTTTGCAGATATCGTGAATGTAGGGGCACAGAAATTTTAAGTGGTGGAATAAATTTTAATATTTTTGGTTATGATGCTTTTGGCAGGGTACTCAGTAGATATACGTACAATATGAAGAGATCGGTTAATGTTTTTGCTCCCGCCACGGTAGCCAATGTTGTTTGTGGATATGATGTTCTGGGCTTTGCAGTGAATGCCCCGGGGGATGAGGTAATCATGCGTTTGAGAGATGAACCTGGTGTGATCATTACAAAGATCAGTGGCGATGAAGGTCGTTTACCCTACGACCCTGCAAAAAATACTGTTAGTTTAAGTGTACAACATTATCTCAATCATATTGGTCGGCCAGATGTAGGAGTAGAGATTGAATTATTTAAGAAAATGCCTATCGGCAGTGGCTTGGGATCCAGCTCAGCCAGTACTGTTGCCGGATTGTTTGCTATAAATACGCTGATGGACAGTCCCCTTACTAAAATGGAGCTTGTTCCTTTTGCGATGAAAGGCGAAGAAATGGCCTGTGGATATGGTCATGCAGACAATGTGGCTCCTGCCTTGCTTGGAGGATTTGTACTGGTAAGAAGCTATGAGCCGCTTGATATCATCCAACTTCCCTACCCTGAAGAGCTGTTCTGTTCTATTGTATTTCCACAGATCGATGTGCCAACACGTGATGCACGCCAGATCATTCGCAGTAAGATCTTGCTTAAAGATGCTGTCGTACAATGGGGAAATGTTGCCGGTCTGG
Organism: Daejeonella sp.; assembly: GCA_044339075.1. GTDB lineage: Bacteria > Bacteroidota > Bacteroidia > Sphingobacteriales > Sphingobacteriaceae > Daejeonella. Next base: position 4,069 of record JBIIWE010000199.1, read on the forward strand.
TTGCCGGTTTATATACCAAAGATATTGATCTGATTGCCAGAAGTATGAAGGATGTGATCGTTGAACCTGTCAGGTCGATTCTGATTCCTGATTTTTATAAACTTCGCGAAATTGCGATGGAAAATGGTGCTTTAAGCTTTGGCATCTCAGGTTCAGGGCCATCAGTTTTTACATTTACCAGGAATGAAGACGATGCACGGATCATCAATGAAAAATTACAAAAACATTTCCTTTGGCTGGATACCGAAAGTATTGCGTACCGTTCGCCAATCAACGCCCAGGGACCTATTATTTTAGATTAATGAATTTATATAGTACTAATAATAAGGATTTGAGAGTGCCCTTTAAGGAGGGTGTGTTTAATAGTTTGCCCGAAGATAAGGGTCTGTATATGCCGGAATATATCCCGGTACTGGATCCTGAATTTATTAGGGATCTTCATTTATACTCATTGCCTGAAATTGCATTTCAGGTTGCCAGGGCAATGCTGAATGGAGCTATTCCTGATGATGCTCTTCAGCAGATTGTTAATGAAGCGATCAATTTTGAAGCTCCGGTGGTAGAGATTTCTGAACGTATTCATGTTCTAGAACTCTTTCATGGTCCTTCTTTGGCATTTAAAGATTTTGGTGCACGATTTATGAGCCGGGTCATGGCTTATTTTCTGAGGGAAGGCGAAAAGGAATTAAATGTTCTTGTTGCCACATCTGGCGACACCGGTGGAGCAGTTGCTCTTGGTTTTCTGGGTGTTGCCAATACCAGGGTAACGATCCTTTATCCCAAGGGTAAGGTTAGTCCGATACAGGAGTTACAGCTTACAACTAACGGACAAAATATTAGAGCAATAGAGATTGACGGTACATTTGATGATTGCCAGGCCTTGGTAAAAAGGGCATTCAATGATCCTGAACTGAAGGAGCGATTCCGCCTGACATCAGCTAATTCTATTAATATCTCCAGACTTATCCCGCAGACCTTCTATTATTTTAATGCTTACGCACAACTTCAGCGTTTGGGGTATACTAAGGTCATTTTTTCGGTGCCCAGTGGAAACTTTGGGAATATTGGGGCTGGAATGCTTGCCTGGAAAATGGGGCTGCCTGTAAAACAATTTCTGGCTGCAACTAATGTGAATGATACAGTTCCTTCATTTCTGCAAACCGGTGTTTAT
>JBIIWE010000200.1:0-5209 GCA_044339075.1 Daejeonella sp.
AGCGGATCACCATTCACAGCAATAATATCAGCTGATTTTCCTTTTTCAATTGAACCAATACGATCTGAAATACCAAGCAGGTCGGCTGCATTCATGGTTGCTGATTTTATCGCTTCCATGGCCGGCATTCCTGCCTCTACCATATATTCAAATTCTTTATAGTTCTTGCCATGTGCAAATACACCCGCATCGGTACCAAAAGCAATTTTAACACCCGCTTTATACGCTTTGGCAAAAGTGCTTTGAATTTTCGGTCCCGTTGCAATTGCTTTAGGAACTACCAAGGGAGGGTAATAACCCGGAATCTTAGCTGAATCAGCAACAGATTTCCCGGCAGTAATAGTGGGAACATAATATGTTCCATTTTCCTTCATTAAAGCGATTGCCTCATCATCCATGAAAGTCCCGTGTTCAATAGAAGAAACACCTGCTCGTATAGCCCTTTTCATTCCTTCAGCACCATGAGCATGTGCAGCCACACGATAACCATAGTCTTTGGCGGTGCTGACCACTGCTCTTATTTCATCCTCTGTAAATTGTGCGCCTGCACCATCCTTCGCATTACTTAAAACGCCACCTGTTGCAGTTATTTTAATCACATCTGAACTTTCTTTATAGCGTTGTCTGACGGCTTTTCTGGCTTCCTCCGGACTGTTAACTACCCCATCTTTTGCCTCGGGATCTCCAATTATTGCTCTGCTGTATCCATTTGTGGGATCAGCATGCCCACCGGTAGTGGCAATGCTTTTTCCTGCGGCTAAGATCCTCGGGCCTTTAATATCTCCGGCATTGATGGCATTTCTTAAGGATACAGCTACAAGTCCGCCGAGATCCCTGACTGTTGTAAAACCTGCCATAAGCGTTCTCTCCGAATACTTCACAGCCTTCAGTGCATAGTCCTCATCGTTGAGAGTAAACTCTTCCATATATTGATTCTTGCTGGTCTCGCCTGATAAATGAACATGCGAGTCAATGAATCCGGGCATCACGGTCTGATTTCTCATATTAATGAGCTTATCGGAAGCAGCGCCCGACTGATATCCTTTCCTGACATCTATAATTTTATTCGATTCCACTACGATGGTCATCTCAGTCTGAACCAAATTTGATTTACCGTCAATTAAACGGCCGCATTGGATAAATGTTTGCTGTGCAAAAGCAGGGACAGCTAAAAAAGCAGAAACAAGGATGGCGATAAATTTCATACAGGAGTTTTTGGTTAAACTAAACTATCTAAAAAAAGATATAAAACAAAAAATCCGGCCTAAGACCGGATTTAAATATTGATACTATTTTGATTTTGATTAGCAATATTGATCAAATGCCTGGCTCAGGTTATCAGCAATCATTTGAGCTGGACGACCTTCAATCTGATGACGCTCAATCATATGTACTAATTTACCATCCTTAAACAAAGCTATAGCAGGAGAAGATGGAGGGTAAGGAAGCATATGAGCTCTCGCTGTGTCGACAGCTTCTTTTTCCATTCCTGCGAATACAGTGATAAATCTATCCGGATGTTTTTCATTCTGTGTGGAGATCCTGGCAGCAGGACGGGCATTGGCAGCAGCGCAACCGCAAACTGAATTAACCATAACCAATACTGTTCCTTCTGATTTTATAGCCTGATCAACTTCATCAGCCGTTCTCAGATCCTGAAACCCGGCATTGGTCAGTTCCTGACGCATGGGTGCCACTAAATATTCTGGATACATATCTTATTTTAAATTAATGAATTAAAAATTGAAATTAAACAAATTTAAGTATTTGTAAGTTATACATCCTAAATCATCGGACTTTTGACGCTGCAATTACTAATTCATTCCCTCTGACTAAACAAAAACAGAAACTAACTATTAAAAAAAGACATTATGCCATTCAATTGTAATAAAATTAAATTCCTGATTTACCCACTGCCAGCTTCATCGATTTAGTCAAAAAAACTGTAGTTTTGCGCAAAGTTTTAAAGCCTGGAAATCTTAGCTACCATTTAAAAGAACCTTGGCTAACAAACAATAATTATTTATTTACAATACGTTAACTCGTATCTAAACCACAAACTATGTCATCAGTAGAGACAAACTATGTGCCTTATAAAGTTAAGGACATCTCATTAGCAGAATGGGGCCGTAAAGAAATCGGTCTTGCAGAAGCAGAAATGCCAGGATTAATGGCGCTTCGCGAAGAATTCGGAGCTTCAAAACCACTAAAAGGTGCACGTGTCGCAGGATGTTTGCACATGACTATTCAAACAGCTGTTTTAATTGAAACTCTTGTTGAATTAGGCGCTGAAGTTACCTGGTCATCATGTAACATTTTCTCCACTCAAGATCACGCTGCTGCTGCAATTGCTGCTGCAGGTATTCAGGTTTATGCCTGGAAAGGTCTTAATGAAGAAGAATTTGACTGGTGTATCGAACAAACTTTACATTTCGGACCAGAGCGTCAGCCATTAAACATGATTTTGGATGATGGTGGCGATCTAACAAATATGGTATTCGACAGATTCCCTGCACTTATCGCAGCGATTAAAGGTCTTTCTGAAGAAACAACTACTGGAGTTCATCGCTTATATGAGCGCATGAAGAACGGAACATTGCACTTACCTGCAATCAACGTGAACGACTCTGTAACAAAATCTAAATTTGACAATAAATACGGTTGCCGTGAATCATTGGTTGATGCGATCCGTCGTGCAACTGACGTCATGATGGCTGGTAAAGTAGCTGTAGTTTGTGGTTATGGAGATGTGGGTAAAGGTTCTGCAGTTTCATTAAGCTCTCAGGGAGTTCGTGTAATTGTAACTGAAATTGATCCTATCTGTGCTTTACAGGCAGCAATGGAAGGTTATGAAGTGAAGAAATTAGCTACAGCAATAAAAGAAGCAGATATCGTGGTAACTACCACAGGTAACTGTGACATCGTTCGTGGCGAGCATTTCCTTGCTTTAAAAGACAAAGCGATCGTTTGTAATATCGGTCACTTCGATAATGAGATCGATATGGCATGGTTAAACGGAAACTATGGTCACACGAAAGTTGAGATCAAACCACAGGTTGATAAATATACCATCAATGGTAAAGATGTAATCATTCTTGCTGAAGGCCGTCTAGTGAATTTAGGATGTGCAACTGGTCACCCATCATTTGTAATGTCAAATTCATTTACCAATCAGACTTTGGCTCAGTTAGAACTTTGGACAAATACGGATAAGTATGAAAACAAGGTTTACGTTCTTCCAAAATATCTGGATGAAAAAGTAGCTCGTTTGCATCTTGCAAAGATCGGTGTTGAACTTGAAACACTAGATCAGCATCAGGCTGATTATATTGGTGTTCCGGTTGAAGGTCCGTTTAAAGGGGACGCGTATAGGTATTAAGGAAGGGAGTTGGCTGTTGTCTGTTGTCTGTTGTCTGGCTAACGACAAAGGAAGGGAGTTGTCTGTTGGCTGTTGTCTGTTGTCTGGGTAACGACAAAGGAAGGGAGTTGTCTGTTGGCTGTTGTCTGTTGTCTGGCTAACGACAAAGGAAGGGAGTTGTCTGTTGGCTGTTGTCTGTTGTCTGGCTAACGTACCCAATCTGATAACTGTTAACTGATAACTGTTAACCGATAACTGTTAACCGACAACTGATAACTGTTAACCGATAACTGTTAACCGATAACTGTTAACCGATAACTGATAACTGATAACTGATAACTGTTAACTGATAACTGTTAACCGACAACTGTTAACTATTAACTATTTAAAAAAATGCTTACTTACGGGTAAGCATTTTTTTTGAAAAAACGGTTTGTATCTTAGGCCGTGGTAATTCAATCTTCAAAAATGAAAACAATTGAAATAGGATCGAAGCTTTGTAAGCTATAAATTAGAAAATCATAGTTTGGTTATTACAAGACCTAACCATATGTCCCAGAAATAACCAATTACGAAAAACAAAAACCGACAACAGACAACCGACAACAGATAACAGACAACAGATAACCGACAACAGATAACAGATAACAGACAACAGACAACTGACAACTGACAACCCCACACCCCCATGCCAAACCTCTCCATCAACATCAACAAAATAGCCACCCTTCGCAATTCACGAGGTGGCAATAACCCCGATCTGGTTAAAGTAGCACTTGATGCAGAGCGTTTTGGGGCTGAAGGGATAACCGTTCACCCCCGTCCGGATGAAAGGCATATCCGCTATCAGGATGTGTTTGACCTGAAAAAGGTGATTCACACAGAGTTTAATATTGAAGGCAATCCAAAAGAACAAAAATTTGTGGAGCTGGTCATGGCCAATACCCCTGCGCAGGTCACCCTTGTTCCGGATGCTGAAGGACAATTAACCTCCAATCATGGTTGGGATACCGTCAAACATCAATCGTATTTAAAAGATATTATCGCTGAATTTAAAGCGGCAGGAATCAGGGTCTCCATTTTTGTGGATCCCACAGAAGAAATGGTTGAAGCTGCAAAAACTACAGGTACCGACCGAATTGAACTTTATACTGAGGCCTACGCTTCCGGATATCATGAAGATAAAGCACGTGCTATAAAACCTTACCTTGCGGCAGCAAAGATGGCTGATCAGCTTGGCTTAGGCATCAATGCAGGTCATGATCTGGATCTCCATAACCTGCAGTATTTTTCACAGAATATACCAGGTTTGCTGGAGGTCAGCATTGGGCATGCGCTGATTTGTGATTCACTTTATTTCGGATTGGAAAATACCATTCAAATGTATTTGAGGCAGCTGAAATAGTAATCATTCAATTTTTGCAGGTGCTCAATCCTCAAAATACTAATTATATAGAACATGATTCAAACGCTGGATATTGTTAAATTCCTGGAAATGGCTGATACTACACCTGTGGTTGACGTTAGAACGCCTTTGGAATTTGAACATGCCAGTATTCCGGGTGCCTTTAATCTTCCCATCTTTTCGAATGAGGAGCGGGTACAAGTTGGCACAACTTATAAACAAAAAAGCCGCGAAGAAGCTATTTTGCTTGGTTTCGACCTCACGGGACCCAAATGGTCGGGATTTATACAGCAGGCCTTAAAAATAGCTCCCGATAAAAAAATTATGGTCCATTGCTGGCGCGGCGGAATGCGAAGCGGAGCCATGGCCTGGGCATTGAACCTCTATGGTTTTGAAGTTTACCTGTTAGAAGGAGGCTATAAACGCTACCGTAATTGGGTTTTAAC
>JBIIWE010000201.1:0-5180 GCA_044339075.1 Daejeonella sp.
TTAGTGCAACAGTAGATATTCTTTCTGCTGTACTTTCAGGAGCAAACTATGGTCCGTGGGTGCCCCCATTCGTCGCTTTCATGGAACCATCCACTGATCCGGTAGGAAAAGGCATCGGACATTTTCTGGGTGCTATGCGTGTTGATGGCTTCCGGCCAATTGACGAATTCAAGTCACACCTCGATAACTGGATCGAACGATTCAGCTCCGCCAAATCTATCAGCGAAGACCAAAAAGTTATCATTCCGGGTCAGCCGGAGGTCGCAGCTGAAAAAGAAAGAAAACTTAATGGCATTCCATTGATAGATGATGTTTGTAAAGATCTTAATGATGTGGCTGAAAAGTTAGGGGTAAAGAAACTGATTTGATATTTTACAAAACACTAGTTTCCGGATAAAAATTTAATTGATCATTTAAAATCATCCCGCTCATGCCGCGGGAGAGGGCACTTACTTTTCCCTTCAGCTGGAAAAGTAAGCAATGCCGATCCGCCCAAGGCGGAGAGACCACGAATACCAAAAAAACAATAAAAAATTGAGTAACAGCCGCGGCTTCCCGGTATTTCTTGTAAATCCACGCTTTATCCTATCGGTGCAATCCAAGCCGTGTTAATGACAATGAAAGATATGAATGGATCTCCAATACCGAAGGCATGGCTTTGCCACACTTCTCCGGATTGCTTAACTACAGTGTTTTATGAAACGTCATTGCAAGGATTAAGCGCGCCTTTACTGCCAAATCCCAGGAGGCCGACCTCTGCAATAAGCAGTGCCTGTAATTTATGAACGATTGTTACCCACCGCAAGTCCCGGCTACCATTGATATTAGATAAAAGGTTCCGAAGGACGAGCATTCCCGTCGATAGAAGTTGAAAGGTTACCATATGGCTTGGTTTTCTAATTTTTTAATTTCCACTCTATTTTAAAGCATAAATGAAGATTTCATATTATTCCTGAATTTAATGGAGCAACAGTTTTTAACAAATCAGCTATTTAGGATATTTTTTGTCAAAACCGCTAAATGGGGTGGTTATAAACCTGCATTTCTGCTTCTTAATTCTATCTTATCATAATTCTTGCACCTAAGTTCGCAAGAACAATACAATTTGCCAGGCCTGCACTTTTTGTTCATTTTAATTAACTAATGTCATTTTTCTGTCCCTTTTGCAGTTCAATATCAAATGAAACATTACAAATCAGGATACTTGCATTCTGAAACCTTAATTGAATTGCAATCGCAAGAATATATCAAGCTATATGAACGAACAACTAGAGAAAATTAAAAAGGCAACTGAGCCGCTAAGGCAACAAATAATCAACCATAAAGTTTATTCTATGATCAATGACATAGACGACTTGAAAATATTTATGCAATATCATGTTTTTGCAGTGTGGGACTTTATGTCATTATTAAAGTCATTGCAAAACAATTTAACCTGCACTTCTATTCCCTGGTTCCCAAAAGGTTCTGCAGACACCAGAAATCTGATTAATGAAATAGTTGTTGGTGAAGAATCTGATGTAGACAGTTTTGGTATTAGGAAAAGTCATTTTGAACTTTATCTTGATGCCATGGAGCAATGTAATGCAGATACCTCAAAAATAAAAAGATTCATTGAAGAATTACAGCAGAGCGGCGACTTTCATTCAGCGTATGTAGCATCTGATGCTCCAAAAGAAGCCCGTGATTTTGTTGACTTTACATTTAAAATCATTGGAAGCAATAAGCCATATTTGCAATCGGCCATATTCACATTTGGAAGGGAAGACTTAATACCGGGTATGTTTGTTTCGCTGGTAAATGACATTCATAATAACTTCCCCGACAGTATTTCAATTTTCAAATATTACCTTGAAAGGCATATAGAAGTTGACGGAGATCATCATAGTCATCTTGCCTTACAAATGACTTCAAATCTGTGTGGAACAAACTTAGAACTTTGGGAAGAAGCAGAACTTGCAAGCATTGAATCATTACAAAGGCGAATTGATCTTTGGGATGGAGTATACAACCAAATAATAAAGAAAAAAGAATTACTCCACACTCTGTTATAAACTGTTAAAATACGCATTGAATCTGCGATTAAAAATCATTTCACATATATTAGCAGTATATTCCAAGTATTACTAAGCAGATGAAAATAACACGATTTATATCCCTTGCATTTTTTTTGGTTTTCAAATCCGGAATACTATTTTCACAGGATACCATTAGTCTGAACAATCTAATAGATAAATCACAAAAGATTGTCCAGGAGTACCCCTATGAGAAGGTATATCTTCATTTTGATAAGCCATATTATGCCGTTGGAGATACGATTTGGTTCAAAGCATATGTTGCTACCGGGCAAGATCATCCATCAGATCTGAGCAAGGTTCTTTATGTAGATCTGATTGCTGAAAATGATACCTTGGTTCGCGCCATGAAACTTCCCATCGTGAATACCTCAGCCTACGGGAGTATCACGCTCGAACCACTGGTTTATAAATCAGGCAATTACAGAATTCGCGCATACACCTATTGGATGCTAAACTTCAGTGAAGATCTCTTTTTCAGCAAAAACATTCCGATTGGTGATGCCATAAACAGAAAGATCATTACCAATATTACCCTGAATGGTGAAATTAATGGCACATCTCCAACAATAAATACCAGCATTTTATATCAGGACCAGGATGGGAAGGCTTTCGCAAATAAAAAGGTAAGCTGGAGATTGATCTCTAAATTTGAGACTATTGCCCGGGGACGGGAAACAACAGATGTATCAGGTCAATTATCTTTAAAATTAACTGCTAATGAGAAAGCTGCTTTAGACACTGGAGTTCTTGAAACTGTACTTGAGGCAGATCCAAACAGATTGATCACCTCTGTTTTCCCTCTGAAAAATGCTTTTGCAGATACTGATCTTCAATTCTTTCCGGAAGGAGGAGAGCTAATTCAAAATATAAACAACAAGGTTGCATTCAAGGCTATACAGGAAAAAGGATTGGGACTTGGTGTAAAGGGTGAAGTATTGGATAATACTGGAAAAGTGATCAGCAAACTGGAATCTCAGCATCTGGGTATGGGTGTATTCTCCTTGATACCTGAAGCAGGCAAAACCTATTCAGCAAATCTTACCTTTGCTAATGGGATCAAAAAAACTGTTCCACTGCCTGCCTCTAAGCCCTCCGGAATTACCCTATCTGTTCTAAATTCCACTCCGAGCAGTATCATGGTACAGATCAGCGCAAATCAGGCATATTTCAACTCGAATCAAGACAAGCATTATTACCTGGTTGCCCGAAGTAAGGGAGTAATAGCTTTCGCTGCTCAGGCAGCCTTAAGTACCATGGCTGTTGGAGCTTCTATCCCAAAGAATAAATTCCCTGAGGGTATCATACAAATTACTGTATTTAATACTAAAGGAGAGCCATTGGCAGAGAGACTGGTATTCATAAAACATCATACTATTTCCTCTTTGAGTATCAGTTCAGACAAGAAAGTTTATGGGACGAGGCAGGCAGTTAAAATGAACATACTAGCCAAGACTAATAATGCTCCTGTAGAAGGGAATTTCTCGATTTCTGTCATCAATGAATCAAAAGTCCCTTTTAATGAGGACGATGAAACCACCATATTAAGTTCTTTTCTTATTTCTTCTGAGCTGCAGGGATTTATAGAAAAACCAAATTACTATTTTCAGCAGATCAATGAGAAAAAAACAGCAGATCTCGACCTTTTGATGATGACTCAGGGATACCGTAAATTCTCCTACAAAGAGATCCTGGCAGGAAAAGAACCTGTGATCAGTGTTTTGCCTGAACAAGGAATAGAATTTACAGGAATACTCAGATCATCAAATGGTATGCCCGTGTCTAACGGAAGTTTGAAACTGGTTGTACCTGAAAGTCGTTTCTACGCCGAAACCAAATCAAACCTGAAAGGCGAATTCAAATTCGAAAAAGTAGTCATAACAGATTCTACAGAAGCTACAATCAGCGCCAGAAGTCAGACAGCAGCAAAAAATATGATGATCATGCTGAATGGAAGTGGCTTTCCTACAATTGCTAGGAACAAAAATGCTGCTGAAGAAAAGCTAAATATCGATAGTGTTCTTTCACCCTATCTTGACAATAGTAAAAGACAATATCGAATGATCACACAAATGCTACAAGAGGTTGTAGTTAAAGCTACAGCAATCAAGAGGTCAAGTCATTTGGATCACCCTGCATTATCAGGATTGTCATCAGTACCAGATCATCTGATTGAATCTAATCGCTTTCAAGGCTGTGCAATATTCCTAAATTGTTTACAATCTTCGGCTATTGGTCTTACTTTTTCCGATTATAATTTTTATGTAACGCGGGTTTTTAATAGCGGATTAAAAGTTCCCGTACAGATATTTTATGATGGAATGCCAGTTGATGCCAACTACCTGAATAACATTCAGACAGCCGATGTTGACAATGTTGAAATTTTCCTCAAAGATGATCTTGGATTGGTGAACCGTACATACAATACGAATGGTGTTTTGGTTATCAATTCAAAGAAGACTGAGAAAGGTAAGGCAGTTACCGCAGAAGATTTGAAAAAATTATTTCCTCCGAGCAATGTACTGACGTTCAAACCACAGGGCTACATTAAAAAAAGAGAATTCTATACTCCAAAATATCTGACAGCGGCAAGCCGCACTGTTGGAGCTGATTATCGCAGCACGGTCTACTGGAATCCAAGGGTATTTACTGATAAAGAAGGATCGATGGCACTTGAATTTTATAATGGGGATAACAAAGGAACCTATAAGGCTGTAGTAGAAGGAACAGATATCGATGGCAACCTATCTAGGTTTATATATCGGTATAAGGTGGAGTAATTGCTTTGGGGAAATTTCAGAATTAGATACAACTAACTAATCCCAAAGACAGATTTGCACTTTCAACGCGGATTTTTTTTAAAGCCAAAAATTATTAGTCTCTATCTTAAAATGCATTAATAATACGGATCGGAATTAGAAAATGGAATAAAAAAACCTCGAAGATTTTAGTCTCCGAGGTCGAAATTCTTCCCTAAATTAGTCAACTTAATCTGTCAACTTTTTTCAGGACTAGTCAAAATTTTATTTTATCTGATTAGTGAATCCCACCCAATAACCTGCTCCATCGAATTTTATCAAAGAATGTTCCGTTGGTATTCCAGCT
>JBIIWE010000003.1:0-16621 GCA_044339075.1 Daejeonella sp.
AAGTTGTTTATCTAGCAATGAATGGGCTCCAACAGCCTGTCTGATCTGCTGTTGATGCAACCATCTTTCAGTATATTCTCTGGCAATATCAAAACGGTTGTCAGAAACATATTCACCTACCCAGGACACCGGAAATAGTGCATTGGCTGCAGGATCCAAATCCTTAAAATAAAGGTACAATTCGTCCTGAACTATTTTTAATTGTGAAATTAAAATCGCAGGGCTTACCCTTTCGTAAGCGCTAAGCCATCCGGCATTTAAATTATTAAGGTATTCTATGAATGAATCCTGCTTATTTATCTCAGCAGCGGACATTTTATAGCCATCACGGCCAATCGACAATCTTCTTATTGCACCATCCAGTAAATGTGCTGCAATGTCTTTTACCCTCCATTTCTTACAAATGGTATCCTTATGCCATTGCTGCGGGCTCAAGCCGGATAGCACTTCAATCAGTGAGGAATCAAGTTTAGGGAAAAGTGGTAATACATCAATCATGTGCTCAAAGGATCTTTTTGAACCATTTTAACAAACCGCCCTTGTTCCCATATGGAGGATAGGCCAATTTACTGAAATCGGGATTTGACTGAAACATGATCCCACGTTCATGAGAAAAAGCCCTAAATCCATAGAAACCATGGCAGCTGCCGTTACCGCTATTGCCGATGCCACCAAATGGAAGATTAGGGTTAGAAATATGCAGGACCACATCATTTACGCAAGTCCCTCCAGAGGAGGTTTGCCTGATCGTGTCCTGAATTATTGAATCTGATCCAGAAAAAATATATAAGGCCAATGGTTTTGCTCTTTGGTTAACCAGATCGATCGCTTCCTGAATAGAAGAATAGGTAATTACAGGCAAAAGTGGGCCGAAAATCTCTTCCTGCATTATTGCAGACGAAAGTGATACCTTATTTAAGATAGTAGGTTCAAGAGTATGGTCCACATCGCTATCTGCACCACCTTTCACAATGCAAGCACCATCTTCAACGGCCTTATTCCTCAAATCCTTTAAGCGATTATAATGCCCTGAGCTAATAATCTTTCCATAACTTGTCCGATCAAGAATATTATTTTTACGATATAGCTGATCGATCTTTTCTGATGCAAGCCTTATAAATTCCTGCTCCTGTTCAGCTTTAACTAAAACATAATCAGGGGCAATACAAGTCTGACCGGAATTCATATACTTTCCCCAGACTACCTTTTCTGCTGCTTTCTCCAGATTGGCATCCTCGGCAATAATTACCGGAGATTTACCCCCCAATTCAAGTGTTACCGAGCTCAGGTGCTTAGCTGCAGCTTCCATGATCACCTTACCGATCTTCGGGCTTCCGGTAAAAAAGATATGGTCAAATGGTAATTTTAGTAAAGATTCAGATAAAGTGGCATCGCCTTCAAAACAAGCAACTTCCTTGCTTTCAAAATGGCCATTAATCAATTTTGTGGCAAGAGCAGCGGTCGCGCTACTTAATTCTGAGGGTTTAAGCATGGCGGTATTACCGGCAGCAATGGCTGAGACCAGTGGTGCCATGAGAAGCTGAAATGGATAATTCCATGGTGAAATGATCAGAGAAACGCCTTTTGGCTCGTAATATATTCGGTTCTTCGTGAATAAACTGCTCATGCTTGCAGAAACCCTTTTTGGCTTCATCCAGGAGGAAAGGTTCTTTATGGCAAAATCAATTTCAGCATAAACAAAATAAACCTCTGTTAAAGCGGCTTCAAATTCACACTTACGTAAGTCTTTTTCAAGTGCATCAAAGATCAGCCTTTCATTATCCTGAATCAGAATTTTTAGCTTTTTGAGCTTTTCCTTCCGCTCATGTGCTATAGTATTTCTTAAAGTTAAGCTATGAGCCCTTTGCTGCTCAAATAGTTGGTTCAGGTTTTCTTGCATAAGGGATTATAATTACGGCTTTCAAGCAAGCGAATTTGATTTCTAAAAATTCATAACCGGATGTTTCTGATCAAAGTCTGTAGCTTTTTGATAGGCCTGGGCGATTTTCAATAATTTGCCTTCGCCAAACAACTGTCCGGTAAAGGTAATGCTTGCCGGCAAACCATCTCTGAAACCATTGGGTAAAACTACGCAGGGGTGCCCGCTTAAATTCGTAGCCAATAAATTTTGCCCGAATACCGGTGCAATAAAAACATCTATACCCTTCATTGTTTTATTGAGCTGTTCAATAAGTATAGTTCTTGCTCTGTTAGCCTGAATATAATCTATAGCTGGGATGAAATGGGCTGACCTAAAACCACTTGGCCAGGCATTTTTATCCTGTTTCACCATCAGGTCGTCACGATTCGACAAAGAAAGCTCCTCAAAAGCAGCGCCTGATTCAGCAGCAAGAACGATCAGCAGATCTCTGTAGGGCAATACAGGAAGTTCAATTGGAACCATCTCTGCACCCATTTCTTTTAATTTTATAAAACTCAAACTATCATTTGCTGAATTTGCATATTTTCTATTGAATTCTGATGGGATATATCCGATCCGAACTCCCTTCAAGCTGGATCCAATAGGTGAGCTATAATTGAATGGAGCTGAAATCAGGCTCAGGTCTTTATTATCTGTCCCCTGAATAACGTTGAATACGATGGCACAATCTTCTACACTTCTGGTTATTGGACCAAGCTTATCCATGCTCCAGCTTAAGGCCATTGCACCATATTTACTAATTCTGCCAAAACTCGGACGCAATCCGGTTGTGCCACATTCTGAAGAAGGAGAAACAATAGATCCAAGAGTTTCAGAACCAATCGCAAAGGGCATACATCCTGCAGCCACTGCTGATGCAGATCCAGCTGAAGAACCGCTAGATCCGCGTTTCAGATCCCAAGGATTTTTAGTTTTTCCACCAAACCAAACATCACCCATCGCTAACTCCCCCAAGGTCATTTTTGCGATCAATATAGCTCCAGCATTCTCCAATTTAGTGATAACGGTTGCATCAACATCAATATTCTGATCTTTATAAGGAACTGACCCCCAGGTAGTTTTGTATTCTTTAACTGCCAGCAGATCTTTTGCTCCAAAAGGAATTCCATGCAATAATCCCTTGTACTTACCGGCGGCAATCTCGGCATCCGCCTTTTTAGCATTCCTCAAAGCACGCTCCTCCGTGATTGTGATAGCAAATTGTAATCTTGAATCATATTTTTTGATCCTCTCAATAAAAAAACGGGTCAATTCAATAGATGATATTTGTTTGGTACGTATCAGTTCAGCTAATTGTCTGACCGTAAAAAAAGCTAGTTCATCTCGCAATGCAGGCATTTTCAAATTCGCTTCAGTGGATGCCTTAAAATAGTTTGCTTTATCTGGAAACTGATAAGCTACCGGTAGAGGATTAAAATTTAAAGCAGGTGAAACCGAATTAGGGATATTTAATTTACGTATGGCTACCATACTCTTTCGCTGCCCTTCCAGGTCAGTGAGCATAGAATCAGCTTCTATATCCGTAAAATCAAGTCCCATAATTTTTTGGGCTTGTTTAACCAGTAAGATGGTGATCTTTTCTTCTTCTGCCTTTTGGGTAATAAAACCACCAAAAGAAAAACTAATCAGACATAACAAGGCAATGATACTATTTTGGCGCGTAAAGAGTTTCATAGAAGGTTATTTATGGTTGAGCATAAAATTAATGAAAGAAACAGTAAATTAAGCCCTCAGATAATATAAAATATGATACGTCAAATTTCCAGCTTTTTTATTCTACTGATAACAAGTATTACCTTACAGGCACAAACTACAAAAACCGGTGTTCTGGTGATTGGTAATACACCCGCAGCTGTTGCAGCATCCATACAATCTGCCCGGTCAGGTGCAAAGACTATGTACCTGACACAATCCTTATCACTTGATCCAATATTTTCTGAAGAAGATCTGTCATTTATAAAAAGTATTAAAAATCATTATTCTCTGAAAGAAAGAAAGAAATCAAAGACCAGAGACTCAATCATTGCCATACCTGTTATGCTTAACCAGGCCTCAAATCTGATTAAGGGAATTAGTGATACGGTTAAAAATTTGACAATTAATAATAACAATGCCGTTGATGAGATTAAAAAAGACGGCAAAAGCTGGGAAATCAGATTAAAAGGCGGACAAAAGATTAAAGCGGATGTAGTAGTAGATGCAACCGAAAATCTTTCCATTGCGTCTATGCTCAGAATAGATGTTAAAAAAACGATGGTCATCACCGGCAACAATACCAATCCCTTTGAAAATAAGCTTTACAGAAGTTCAGTTGCTCTTGGCTATCAGGAAACTGGTTCTTTTTTTACTATCGCTATGGGAGCATTGATTCCTCAGGCTGAAGAAAATTTAATTATTGTTCCTAAACAAAGCGGTAAAGTAAGACTATCAAAAATGTCGGCGGGACAAGCAGCAGGTACCATAGCAGCATATTGCGCCTTCTTTAAAACAAGTACCAAGACCATTAATGTGCGCGTAGTTCAGGGCGAATTACTCGCATTTGATGCATTGCTGATTCCATATTCAGATATTGAACTGAAAGACCCTAATTTCCTTGTTTTTCAGCGATTAGGCCTTAGTGGACTTATAAAATCTGGCTTAACAAACGGTAAGATACAATTCGATACAGCCGGACTTGTAAAAGCAGAGGATCTGAGAGGCTCAATGAGAGAGTTTTACACAAGAAGTCAGCTTTGGTTTGCCGACAATAAAAAAGATACCTTAACTATTAACGATGCGATCAGCCTGTTTAAATTTATTGCTAACAGAGGAAATGAGCTGAATAAAGAGATTGAAGAAGGATGGAAGGTTAGCTTTAAACTGAACAGCCTATTTGATCCCAAAAGAAATATCAACAGAAAAGAATTTGGCATTCTAGCCGATAAATATCTTCAACCCTATAATATACGAGTTGACTTATCCGGTAATTTAATGAGATGACCTAAAAAAATGTCGAAGCAAAATTTTAAAACATTTAGGATGAAAAGCTTAAAAACACTTTTATTTTTCTTTGGGATATTGTTAATCAGCAAATTCACTCTTGCACAGGGCCTTAATAATGAGGTTGTTAAAGCAAATATGATTGTTGATTGGGAAAGAGCTAAAGCCTACACTAAAGAATATCTTGATGCTATGCCGGAGGACGGTATTAATTTTAAACCTATGCCGGATATTCGAAGTTTCGCAGAACAAATGCTCCATATGTCGCAAGGAACAATTGGCATGATCACTATCGGTACCGGAGCCGAACCCATCTTTCCGGAGAAAGTCCTTGAAAAAATGGATGAGTACAAAAATAAAATAGCATTGACCAAGATTGTTATGGCATGTTATGATTATGCGATAGAATCAATAAAGAATATGGATGCTTCAAAAATGGACAATCTGGTCAAACGGGGAAATTATGTAACGGACCAGTTTGGATGGCTAAATAAATCCTTCGAACATCAAACCCACCACCGTGCGCAAACAACAATCTATCTAAGATTGAAGGGTATAAAGCCACCCAATGAAAAATTATTCTGATGACTGGAATACGAATATTCATTGTGTTAAACCAGAAATCAAATACCCGATTTTAGTTAAAATCCTTAAGTCCTGCGTTTAAAATTTTTAAAGGGCTCATTTTCCTCATCCTATAACTATTCATAGCAGTTTCTCCGAGTTTGTTGATCAGCTTATAGTTGACAATGGCACCAACAGCTGCTCCGATAACTGGGATAAGCTGGGCCATTTTTGCCAGGTCAATATAATCGCGGTATTCCTGCTGAAAGGTTCGCCAGTCGAAATGTTCAACATCCTCAGGAAGCGATTTAACATAGGAATCCCAGTCGGACATGCGATTAAAAACCACATGTCTTCCCTGCTGACTTGAAAAAGCCAGCTGAAAAATGTGCAAGATGTATAAACGTTCCTTATAAACCTTTACATCGTAGCCATACAATGATGCAATATCAAATAAGAGTTTCATTTTAATACCGATCAAAATTGGGAACTCAGCAAGACCGAGAAAAAATCCGCCGGCGCCAGTAACTGCTCCTTCGGCTGATGCTGTTTTCCTGTAGAATTCAATCCTTTCCTTCACAAAAGCCTCTCTTAGCTGCAGTGAACTATCTTCCCTTGCTTCTTTCGTTATATATTTTGTGCCAAAAAGTACGGCTTTGACCATTTTTTCAATTGCTATTGTAATAGCATAATGAACTTTTTCAGGAATGAGATTATTTAAACGGCTCTGCATACCCTTTGCAAGCTTGTCAAGAATTGTAGGTTTCTTTAGGATCTTTATTTTCCAGAGTTCGAGATCCTGATAGGCTTTGGTTTCGTAAGGTAGCATCTGAATATATATTCAAAATTGGGGCCAATTCTAGCAATTTAAGGAAATTTTCTATCAGAATTTTTAATCAATAAAATTAGAATTTCCCATTTCTTTTAAATTAAAAACAGCAATTATTAGCCTTAAAATCATGCAGAACTTACTAAATTGCGCTCACTAAACCAATTTTCATGCGTAAACTTTCTATTCTGCTCATCAGTCTTTTTCTGATCAATACTTTATTTGCACAAGTATCTCCAAAGGAACATTTCGGTTTTACAATAGGTGATGATTACCAACTTGCCAATTTTACGCAAACCGAAGATTATTTTAAAAAACTGGCTTCAAGCTCAGACCGAGTCAAGCTTATCGGTATTGGACAAACAGAAGAAGGACGCATGCAACCCATGATGATCATTTCATCACCAGAGAATTTAAAAAAACTCGATTATTATAAAGAAATATCACAAAAACTTGCGCGTGTTGAAGGCCTTTCAGAGCAAGAGGCAAGAGCGTTTTCAGAAAAAGGAAAAGTAATAGTCTGGATTGATGGAGGCTTACATGCAAATGAAACTCTTGGGATCCATCAGCTCATTGAAACTGCCTGGAACCTTGCCAGTCGCAAAGATGCGGAGACCATGCGCATCCTAGACAACACCATTATCCTAATGACACATGCCAATCCTGATGGACATGAACTAGTAAGTAACTGGTATATGCGTGAAAAAACACCTGAAAAGCGTTCGCTGGAAAATCTTCCACGTTTATATGAAAAATACGCAGGCCATGATAATAACCGCGATTTCTTCATGATGAATCTGAAAGAAACTCAAAATATAAGTAATCAATTATTCCTTGAGTGGTTGCCACAGATCATGTATAATCACCATCAGAGAGGCCCTGAGGGTTCAGTTGTGGCGGGCGCACCCTATCGCGACCCTTTCAATTATGTTTTCGATCCTATTCTAATGACCAGCCTTGATGCGCTTGGAGCAGCAATGAACAGCAGACTTAATACAGAGAATAAACCCGGATATACACAAAAGAATGGATCCGTATTCTCTACCTGGTATAATGGAGGTTTAAGAACAATCACCTATTTCCATAATATGGTAGGCTTGCTGACTGAAACCATCGGTGGTCCTACTCCGTCAGAGATCACGCTGGTTCCGGAGAGATTAATTCCAAATGCAGGGACAACCTTTCCGGTGACCCCTCAAAAATGGCATTTCAGGCAGTCAATAGATTATTCCATTTCAATGAATTATGCTGTTTTAAACTATGCGCAAAGACACCGGGATGAGTTGTTATACAATATTTACCTGATGGGGAAAAATTCTATCGAAAAGGGCAATAAAGATACTTGGGGCCTATCCCCAAACAAGATAGAAGCCATCAAGGATGCTCATCAAAAAGATCTGGGAGGATCAAGAACATCCGGAAAACAGACTATCCCTACAAAATATTTTGACCAGGTAATGCATGACCCTACAAAAAGAGATGCCAGAGCTTATATCATTCCTGCTGGACAGGCAGATTTTCAAACCGCAACCAAGTTTGTTAACGCTTTGATTCGCTCAGGTATCCTTATTCACAAAGCAAGCGATGATTTTATCCTGAATGATAAAAAATACCTGAAGGGATCTTTCATTGTAAAAACCAATCAGGCATTCAGACCACATGTTTTGGATATGTTTGAACCACAAGACCACCCAAATGATTTCCAATACGAAGGGGGCCCGCCAATTGCTCCATACGATGCAGCAGGATGGACATTGGCCTATTTAATGAATGTTGAATTCGATCGCTTCCAGGAAGATATTGACGGACCCTTTCAGCGTATCCCCTACGGCGAACTTCAAAGCACTGAAAAAGAAGTAATTGCTACGGCAAAAGGTTATCTGATCAATGCTGAAGCAAACAATGCATTTACAGCCGTTAATGAGGTATTAGAGGCTAAAGAAAATGTATTCCGGATCAATGACGGCGATAATAAAGGGGATTTTTATATCCCAGGTAATGCAAAAACACGAAAAATTCTTCAGGATTTGGTTTCAAATCCGGGTCTGGGGGTAAGAGGAACTTCACAAATACCTAAGAATACTGTCAAACTTTCAGAATTAAGAATAGCCTTATGGGATACCTATGGAGGCTCTATGTCTTCAGGATGGGTAAGATTATTAATGGAACAATATCGTTTTAAAGCCAAGCTTATCTATCCACAGGATATTGATGCTGGCGACCTTCATTCGAAGTATGACGTGATTATATTCGTTCCGGGTGCAATTCCAGCTATTTCAACTCGTGTTCCATCCGATGGAATATCAGGGCCTAAACCTGAAACAATACCAGCAGAATTCAGATCTCAGTTAGGAAGGATCAGTCAGGACAAATCTATTCCTGAATTAAAAAAGTTCATGGAACAGGGAGGTAAGATTGTAAGCATTGGAAGCAGCACAAATTTAGCTTATCACCTGAATCTACCAGTCCGAAATGCGATCGTTGAGATGGGGAAAGATGGTCAGGAACGCAGAATACCTGCAGAAAAATACTATGTCCCAGGAAGTGTATTAAGTGTGAGCGTTGATAATTCTCTGCCATCAGCATGGGGCATGCCGAAAATTGCAGATGTCTATTTTAATAACAGCCCCGTTTTCAGAATCTCAACTAATGATATTTTAAAAGGTGATATCAAACCAATATTATGGTTTTCTACTTCTACACCCCTAAGAAGCGGATGGGCATGGGGACAAGCATACCTGAGAGATGGAATAACTGCATTTGAGGCTAAAGTTGGTAAAGGTACATTGTATGCCTTCGGACCTGAAATTACCTTCAGAGCACAAACCCATGGCACATTTAAGCTACTTTTTAATCAGTTGTATTCCAGTGCTGATAAATAAAGTGTAATATTTATACAGGATACCCAAATAGATCAATGGAATTAAATTATTTCTGTAATTTACTCTCCTGAAACTAACCATTCAATTTCATGAATAATTTTTCCAAGACCATTGTTTTGATAATGGGTATTTTTCTCTTTTGCGGAAAAACACATGCTCAGGATTACAGCAATTATGCACAGATATCCCAACGGATAAATGCACTCTCTAAATCTTATCCCACACTGGTCAGAGTAAAATCATTGACCAAAACATTTGGCGGCAAAGATATTTGGATGCTTACTATCGGCAGTGGCCAGACTGAACAAAAGCCCGCCATTGCCATTTTTGGGGGTGTTGAAGGCTCTCACTTGCTGGGCACAGAACTTGCACTTGGGTTTGCTGAAAAACTCTTAAATGCTTCATCTCAAGATAGTATCAAGGCTTTATTGGCAAAAAATACATTTTATGTTTTCCCCAATATGAGTCCGGATGCTACTGAACAATATTTTTCACAGGCTCGTTATGCACGAAGTTCTAACGCTCGTCCAACAGATGATGACCGGGATGGAAAGATAAACGAAGACCCATATGAAGACCTCAATAAAGATGGAAAAATAAGCTGGATCCGTGTTGAAGATGCAACAGGAAAATACAGATCAAATCCTGAAGATCCACGTTCCATGATCCTAGCTGATCCAGGAAAAGGAGAAAGCGGTAAATACCTTGTCTTTTCTGAAGGCCTGGACAACGATAAGGACGGAAATTTTAATGAGGATGGTGAAGGTGGTGTTCACTTTAACAAGAATATGAGCTATGCATATCCCAATTTTATTCCTGGATCAGGAGAGCATATGGTATCAGAAAATGAAAATAGAGCTTTACTGGATCACTTGTTTGAACTATTCAATATTCACTCTGTAATTACTTTCGGACCTAATAATAACTTATCTGCTCCGGTAAGCTTTAATGCTCCAACTGTTGCAAAAAGAGTGATCAGTGGTTATTATGAAGCAGATACAAAGACAAATGCACAGGTTTCTGAGCTATACAATAAGATAACAGGTTTAAAAGATGCACCTAAAAGCAGTCCCACTGGTGGTGATTTCGCTCAATGGGCATATTTCCACTATGGCAGAAATAGCTTCAGTACACCGGGCTGGTGGGTTCCAAAAGCAAAAGCAGATACCGCAAAAAAGGAAAAAGACTTTAAAATTGAAGACCGGGTTTCTAATTATTTAAGATGGGCAAAAAACGAAAAGATCGAAGGCAGCTTTACAGAGTGGCAAAAGATCGATCACCCCGATTTCCCAGGAAAAAATGTTGAACTGGGAGGAATTGATCCTTTTGTTTTACTAAATCCTCCATATAAACTAGTTGAAGGACTCGTAAAAAAACATTATAATTTTATTCTGGAATTAAGTAAAAGTTTGCCTTCTATCGAACTGATTAATATTAAAAAAGAAAAATTGGGTGATGGGCTTACAAGGGTAACTACCACCATCATAAATAACGGAGCTATGGCCACTCAGACAAAGGTTGGGGAGCGTAGTTATTGGGTCAAAAAGATCAGCGTTAAATTGATTCCATCAGCAAATCAAAGTATCATCAGCGGGCGAAAGAACCAGGTGATAGATGCAATTGACGGAAAGGGAAATATTACGCTGACCTGGCTGATCAAGGGATCAGGAAAACTTAGCATTGATGCTGGCAGCCCTACAAGTGGCTCAAAAAGCATTGAATTAGCCTTGTAATACTCCGCTTGATCTTTCACAATTAATAAAGAGAAAACATGAAAAAATTCATAAAAAATATACTTTTTTCCTTTCCAATACTTGTAATAGGCTCTGTATTATTTGCACAACAGCCTGAACAGATCATGAAGGCGTCTGGAAGTCCGGCAAACCCAAAAGTACCCATGAGCTGGAACCGCTACAATGATTATGCGGCGATCACTGAAGTCTGTAAAAAATTAGCGAAAGCCTACCCTGATCTTGTCAAAGTGGAATCGATGGGTAAATCCTTTATGGGGAAAGAGATGTGGGTAATGACCATTTCCGACTTTAAAATAGGTGATCCTTCAAAAAAGCCTGCCATGTATATTGATGGAAATATTCACTCGAATGAAATTCAGGGTAGTGAATTTGCCTTGTACACTGCCTGGTACCTTGCAGAATCATTTGCAGATACCAAGCATATCCAGGAACTTCTGGCAGATAAAACCTTTTACATTGCACCTACGATAAATCCGGATGCCCGCGACAACTTCATCCATGCTGCCAACAATGCAAACTCACCGCGCTCGGGCATGATCCCTGTTGATAATGACCGCGATGGTGCAATAAATGAGGATGGATATGATGACCTTGATGGCGATGGACATATCGTTTTCATGCGCCGAAAAAATCCGAACGGCCGCTTAAAAGCTGATCAGAATGATCCAAGAAGGATGATCAGTGTTGGTGTTGATCAACAGGGAGAATATGAATTACTGGGTTATGAAGGAATTGATAATGATGGCGATGGAGATGTGAATGAAGATGGTGAAGGATTCTATGATCCTAACCGTGACTGGGCATGGAACTGGCAACCAAACTATATTCAGAGTGGAGCATATAAATATCCGTTTTCATTGCCCGAAAACCGGTCGATAGCTGATTTTGTTATGAACCATCCTAATATTGCCGGAGGCCAATCCTACCATAATAATGGAGGAATGATTTTACGCGGACCTGGAGCTTTAGAAGATTTAGACACCTATAATTCCCAGGATATTCAAGTTTATGATGCTTTGGGAAAGAAAGGTGAAGAACTGATTCCCGGCTACAAATATTTAGTAGTTTACAAGGATCTATATTCAGTGTTTGGCGGTGAGCTCGATTGGTTTTATGGAGGCCGGGGTATTTATACATTTTCCAATGAACTCTGGACTAACTTTCTAATGTATAATAAAGCAGGAGAAAGTAACTCACAGGCCACCCAATATTCATTTGATCGCGACCTGCTTTTTAATGATGCCTTTGTGAACTGGAAGGCGTTCAAGCATCCCCAATATGGAGATATAGAAATTGGTGGATTTAAAAAATCTTTTGGCCGTTTACATCCAGGATTTCTTTTGGAGAGTGATGCACACCGCAATATGTCATTTACTTTGTATCATGCCTACCATACACCCAAGCTTTCTGTAGAAGAGATCTCTGAAAAAGATCTTGGCGGAGGTTTAAAGGAGGTAACTGCAGTGATCGCAAATAAGCGTCTGATGCCCACACATTCAAGTCAGGATCTGAAATATAAAATCGAGGTGCCTGATATGATCAGCCTTACCGGTCCGAATGTGATTGCAGGCATGATCGTCAATAATCGGGACCTTAATATTACCACTGAACAAAAGAATGATGCACAAAACATCAGAGTTCCCAATATTCCGGGAAACAGCACAATTACGGTTCGCTGGATCATTCAGAATGCCGGTAAATATTCTGTAAATGTAGCTAGTAAAAAGGGCGGAATTGCCAGCAGATCTAATCCGTAAACTAAATGAAAGCGATCAGCATTACAACGGTTTTACTATTGATTAGCACCCTGATCTTTGCGCAAAATGATAAAACCTTTTTTAAAGATTTGGAAACACTAAAAGGTAAAACCTTTTTCGGAAAGGCCATTTACATGCCAGATACCATAAATAAAAATGATTTTTGGGGTAAAAAACTAAATTTTACTGTGTCACAGAATAAAAAATCTGAACTACGCTTACCTTTTCATGTGGGTGAAAATAAATCGCGGACCTGGGTTCTCACAAAAACCAAAAACGGAATTCAGTTGAAACATGACCATCGCCATGATGATGGGAGTCCGGATAGCATTACAAATTATGGTGGTGATTCAGATATCAAAATAAGTACTGCACTGGCTCAGTATTTTCCGGCAGATGAATTTACTGCAAAACTTATTCCTGCAGCGGCAACAAACCGCTGGATCATGGAATTTAGTCCCGATAAAAAGAAGTTCTACTATATACTTGAACGCAATAATATACTTCGGTTCAAGGCTGAGTTTAATTTAGAAAACTAAAAAAATGATACAACATATTATGAAAAAACTATTATTCTTCTTTTTGATCGCCGCGTATCTATCTGCAAATGCACAGGACCTGGGTACTCTCAATGTAGAAAAGATCATGCGTGATCCTAAATGGATGGGAGTATCTCCAACAAATATTCAATGGGATAACAATAGCCGTACGGTTTACTTTAACTGGAATCCGGAAAGAGTAAAAGAAGACCCTCTTTACCAGATCACTATTGATAAACGTAAACCCCAAAAAACATCGGATGACTTAAGAAAATCTTTAAACAAAGGTTCTATAAGCTATTCGAAAGATAGATCGAAAATTCTTTTTGAGCGAAACGGAGATATTTTTATCCATAATATGAGCACTGGACAGGAAAGCACTCTTACAAGTACATTGGAGCGGGAAAATAATCCTGTTTTTAATTCTGATGAAAGTAAAGTATTATTTCAACGCGGCGACAACCTATACAGTATGGCATTAAGTAGCGGAACACTTGTTCAGCTGAGCAACTTTACACGTACAAAGAAACGTCAGGAAACCCATTTGAACAAACAGGATCAGTGGCTGAGACAAGACCAGATCAATGAGTTTGAGATCATAAAAAAGAGAGAAGAAGACCGTAAGAGCAGAGAAGAAAAAAACAAAGCCGATGCAGTAAAGGGGCCAAAAGAATTCTATTTGGATGAGCGTAGTTTTTTAATGAGTGTTCGTCTGAGTCCAGATGAAAAATACATCGCCTTCCGTTTAATGAAGCGCCCCGAAGGAAATAAAAACACAATAGTCCCAAATTATGTCACCGAAAGCGGATATACCGAAGATATCAACGGTCGTACCAAGGTTGGCAATGCATTGGCTGCGAATGAAAGTTATGTTTACGACATCAAAAGAGATACCATTTATCCGATCATAACAAAAGATATCCCGGGAATTAAAGACCTTCCTGACTATGTGAAGGACTATCCTAAACAACTAGCAGAGCGCACAAAAAAGAATGAAGACCGTAAAGTTTCGATTAATGGTCCCTTTTGGAATGCCGAAGGATCACATGCAGTGCTTGTAGTTTCTTCATTAGACAATAAGGATCGATGGATCATGAAACTGGATCAGGCCAGCGGAATGCTATCGCTGTTAGATCGTCAGCGTGATGAAGCATGGATCGGCGGACCAGGAATTGGAGGATTTTTTGGTGGTGCCAATATTGGATGGCTGGATAGTAATACCATATATTTTCAGAGCGAGGCAACAGGATATTCACATGTTTATACATTGAATGTGAGCTCAGGGGATAAAAAACAGATTACATCCGGAAAATATGAAGTGCAGAGTCTACAGCTATCAAATGATAAGAAGAGCTTTTACTTAAGTGCAAACATGGAGCACCCTGGTATTACCCATTTTTACAGGATCCCGGTACAAGGCGGAGCATCTGTTAAACTTACTTCCATGAAAGGCGGAAATGAGGTTAGTCTTTCTCCTGATGAAAAATGGCTGGCCATCAGGTACTCTTCTTCCAATAAACCATGGGAACTTTTTATCCAGGAAAACAAAGCAGGAGCGAAAGTTGAGCAGATCACTAATTCTTCAAGTGAAGAGTTTAAATCCTATGCATGGAGAGAGCCGGAAATGGTAAAATTCACCAACCGATATGGATCAGATGTGTATGCACGTATTTACAAACCTGAAAAACCAGCACCATCTAAACCAGCAGTTGTATTTGTTCATGGTGCCGGATACCTTCAAAATGTTCATTATTGGTGGAGCCAGTATTTCAGAGAATATATGTTCAATAATTTATTAGCCGATAAGGGTTATACCGTGATAGATATTGACTACACAGCTAGTTCAGGCTATGGACGTGATCATCGTACCGGGATTTATCGCCATATGGGTGGAAAAGACCTCACAGATAATGTTGATGGAGTAAAAATGCTGGTTGAAAAATATGGTGTTAATCCGGAGAATGTTGGAATTTATGGGGGATCATACGGTGGTTTTATGACCTTGATGGGATTATTTACTACACCAGAAGTTTTTAAATCTGGTGGCGCTTTACGCTCTGTTACTGACTGGGCTCATT
This sequence comes from Daejeonella sp., assembly GCA_044339075.1. GTDB lineage: Bacteria > Bacteroidota > Bacteroidia > Sphingobacteriales > Sphingobacteriaceae > Daejeonella. Next base: position 15,325 of record JBIIWE010000003.1, read on the forward strand.
ACAACCACGGTTATACTGCAAACATCCTGAATGAACCGGCAAATGATGAAATAGCATACAAAAAAAGCTCACCAATCTATTTCGCTGAAGGATTGAAAGGAAACCTGTTGATGGCCCATGGTATGGTGGATGTAAATGTTCACTTTCAGGATATTGTCAGGTTATCTCAACGTCTGATCGAGCTAAAAAAGGAAAACTGGGAACTTGCGGTGTATCCGGTTGAAGATCATGGCTTTATTGAACCTTCGAGTTGGACAGATGAATATAAACGCATCCTTAAGCTATTTGAGAATACCTTAAAAAAATAAGTAAAAATACTTAAAAAGCACATTTAAAGTGTTTAGACCTTCGAAAAATAGAAATGAAAATGTTGAAAACTTATTTGAGAAGAATAATGAAAATTTGTAATTTTATGGCATAAAGGTCAATCAAACTTAAGGCATTTGTTCAACGAATAGTGAAACGCCTTTCAGTCATGCAGATATTGCACTCTGAGAGACGGATAAAGGCTTTAAGTCATACAAATTTTTAATTGTAATTTTGGGAAAGCGGTCAGATAGTCAATATCTGATCGCTTTTTTCATTTAAGAATAATTGAAACTCTTTGGATAGGCAGGATTTTTAGTCTAAATCGCTGGTGCACGCGCAATGTCATTATTTAAGGGGGCAGAAGGTTCTGGCCTTCGCCAGATCCGATAGCTATCGGATGACAATGCATTTTGTAATAATGAAGGAGATCCTGAATTCGTCAGGATCGTAATCCTTAAATAATGACATTGTGTGAACCCGTGTCGCATGTTCACTTATTAAATATGTTATAACCTGAAATACAATCTACCCCCTGTTAAGTAAATTTTTTGTGTCTTGCTGATTAAGCATTCTTTTTTGGTTATTTTCGGGATTCACAGGTCATAAATTATGAATTTTCGCCAATTAGGATTTAGTATATTTCTCCTTATTCCCTTAATTGTTGCCGGACAAACATCAGCGCAGTATAACTCTGCAGAGATCAAACTCGGACTTAAAAAATTGAATGTGCTGGGTTCTGCATTATATATTGCGGCTCATCCAGATGATGAAAATACCAGACTCCTAGCTTTTCTAGCCAAAGAAAAAAAATACAGAACCGGATATCTATCCCTTACTAGAGGTGATGGTGGCCAAAACCTGATTGGAAATGAACAGTCTGAATTACTGGGGCTAATACGCACCCAAGAATTACTTGCTGCTAGAAGAACTGATGGTGCTGAACAGTTTTTCTCTAGGGCAATTGATTTTGGATTCTCCAAAAATTCGG
>JBIIWE010000202.1:0-5123 GCA_044339075.1 Daejeonella sp.
AATCCTACAGGAAGTGTGCCTGCCTCAGCATATTCTCTGAAATCACGTTTTGCATAGGCTTCTAATAAGGATTTTGGAAGGTCAAACTCATCATTGCCAGGCTGATACTTAGCAATCATTCCATCAATAGAGGTTTTAATATCATAGGTAATACCATCCTTTGGACTATAATTTTGAATGGTACCATAACTAATACGCATAGTGGAATTAGCATCTGGATAAGATAAAGCTCCTGTATTCTTATCCAGCAAGGCTTTTAGATAAAGATTATCAATGCGATTTTTCTCAGTTTGAAAATCAGATAAAATAGAACCGAAATTATTATTAATATAATCCTGAGGGATTAAATTTGAAGCATATTTATATGCAGGATCATATTCCAGAGCTTCCAAATTTGGGTTAGATAAAAACGTACGCATCTTTTCAGGATCAATCAAATTACTCTTTTCCCATAAATGATCTGCATAATTTTTAAAACTTGCTTCAGCTGAACCTTTCCAATAATCTTCTAGAATAAGAGTGATGAATTTAGGATGCTGCGATTTAGGCACATCTTGGTAAAAAGAATTCAGAATTTGAGCAAAGATCTTCTTATCAGCATTTTCAGAATACGTGTTCTGGTAGTTATTTACCAGTGCATTAAAATTCTGTTTCATCTGACTCTGATAGGCTGCGTCTTCTTTACGGGCATTCATAGACTTGATCATGCTTGCAATTTGGTTAGCATTACGAATGAAAGCTGAAGCCAGTAAACCTTCGTTTATGTAGGTTATATGGGTTGCGTAAGGCTCATATGTAGCGTATGCATTTTTGTAAGCACCTATCAAATTAACATTCTCTGTTGACGAAGCCGCCCATTTGGTAAATTCTTCCTCTTGCTTTTGCTTCTCTTCGTTGATCTTTAAACGTTTTAATTGTTCCGTCTGACCAATAAAATACTTCCAGTAGTTAGCAATATTGGCATATTGCGAAGACAGTTTAAGACGAGTATCCACACTTTTATCCATCTCTTCTTTCCATGCCTTCAGGCGGATATCACGAAGTTTAACAATTGTTGGATTGGTTTTCTCTGTTGCCAGATTTACCCCGTAAGAAGTTAGATAGCGGTCTGTACGCCCCGGGAAACCATAAACCATTGAAAAGTCACCATTCTTTAATCCTTTGATTGAAATCGGAAGTGATTTTTTGGGAGTATAAGGTTTATTGTTTGCTGAATATGCTGCAGCTTTATTGTTTTCATCAGCATAAACACGAAATACAGAAAAATCACCAGTGTGGCGCGGCCATTCCCAGTTGTCAGTATCTCCTCCAAATTTACCAATTGATTGTGAAGGTATTCCTACTAAACGAATATCATTAAATCGTTCATATATAAACAAAAGAAACTGATTTGCTTTATAAATATCTCTGACGTCGGCTTCCATAGAAGTTCCTGAGCTTGCATCAGTAGCGATATTCTTACTAATTTCAGCTATTTTGGCAGCTTTGTCTTTCTCTTCTACACCAACTAAAGCAGCCATTACCTTAGGCGTAACATCTTCCATACGAACTAGAAAACGAACAAACAAACCTTTGATTGGTTTTTCCTCCTGAAAAGATTTAGCGTAGAAACCATTGTCCAGAATATTATTTTCCGGAGTAGAATTTGATGCCGCAGCATCATAACCACAATGATGATTAGTAAAGATCAATCCATTTTTTGAAACGATTTCTCCGGTACAAAATCCACCGAATGAAACAATGGCATCTTTAATACTTGCTTTATTTACATTGTAAAGATCTTCCGGACTTAATTTAAATCCTTGCTTCTTCATCTGCTCATAGTTTTTCCCAATGAGCATCGGAAGCCACATACCTTCGTCGGCCTTTACTGCCTGACCCAAAAACAATACGAATGCCATCAGTAGGACTGAAGCATATTTTAGTCGATTCATAAAATTTGATTTAATAAAATTGGTTGTGCAAATATAATGTCTTAGAAAGCAAGATGTAACTCTTCCAAATAATAAAGAACAAAAAAAAACCCGCTTCTTACAAAGCGGGTCTTTAAACAATCCAAAAGATATTATTGGAAGTTATATCGGAAACCGAATTGCATGTAATACGTAGATGCAAACGTTTGAGAAGTTACAAAAGTTGAACTTACCGGTTTATTATTAAATGTATTTAACCAGAATGTAGGCTTGGTTGTTCCACCAGGTGTTAAAGCTGCAACATTCTGCGGGACAAGTACTGCTGCAGTTTGAACAAAATCAACAGTACCCCATTTGCTGCTTAAAAGGTTGCCGAAATTCATAATATCCACTGTGAACTGGAAATTGTTTTTGGTTTTACCAAAATCTTTGAATAATTCCTGGGTTAATCTGATATCAACCTGGTTTCTCCATGGAAGTTTAGCACCGCTACGCTCAGCATACTTTCCTTTGTTCTTTTTCAAGTAATCATCCTGCTCAACATAAGCAAAGAAAAGGTCACTTTGCTGCTGTGCAGTATAAGCCACATTACTTGTTGCCGTAGAAGCCGGACGATCAACAAACGTTATCTGAGTAGCATCCTTAGGAATAAATATCATATCATTTGTTTGACCATCACGATTAAAGTCAGTAGAATAAGTATAAGAGAATCTTCCCTGATGTGAAGCTTCAAAGAACATTGATACCGAAGTAGCAAGATTTTTAACGTATTCTTTACGGTAGGTAAGTGCTGCAATTATACGGTGAGGAACATTAAAGTTTGAATAACTCATACCTGGATTATTTCCGGTATTATAAGTTTGAGTTGTAGACCATGTATTGAATAACTGGTCACCACCACCATCATATAGTAATTTTTGCTCACTTCTTGTGTAAGATAATTGAGCTGACAGTCCTTTATTGAAAGATTTGTTTAATGTAGCTGTAAGGAACCATGCGTGTCCGTCCTGAACATTACCTAATACAACAGGATTTAATGCACCTGTAGCTGTTGCGCTTGCCTGTCCTGTACTTGTAAGTTTATTAATAAACTTATCAACGTTAGCATTTGGATAAATTGGGCGGTTATCAGGATATCCTGTTACGTTTAAATCTTTTGGATTTACAAGGTTAACATTAAAACCTTTGGCAATATTTAGGTCTTTATTGTATATCCCTTCCAAAGTTCCAACAATACCCCAAGGTAATTTAGCATCTACAGCTAAGCTACTTTTCCAGGTTTGAGGAAATTTAAAGTCAGGGTCAATTGCACTGATTGTTGCTGGAATTGAAGTTCCTGCAGCAGGAGGAGTAGTAGGTAAATACTTTCTAACATCTGCGCTAAATGGTCCAGGAGTATTAGCTGTACCATTCCAGTTTTGAGTAAACTGAATAAGACCAGCATCGCCAGACTGAGCTACGATCCAAACAAATGGAACTTTTGTAGTGAAAATGCCAGTACCACCTCTTAACTGTATAGAACGATCACCTTTAACATCATAATTGAATCCTAACCTTGGTGAGAACATAATTCTTTCTTTAGGCAATACACCAGTATCAAGATTTCTTCCTCTGGAAAAACTAGTCGGTGTTCCTTGATTAAAAGTAAGTGGTAATATCAAGGGATGTGTTTTTATTTCAGGCACATCCGGATAAGTCGGTAATTCAAAACGAAGTCCTGCAGTAATATTTAACTTCTCACCTACACGAAAGTTATCTTGAAGATAAGCTGAATACTGCTGGAATTTAAATGTTGGAAATGCCTGAGCATATCCCGGAGATAAAGAGTAAGTGATTGCATAATCATTTGGTTTAGCACCACTCACAAAATCTGCCCATGAATTGAAACGGTAAGCACCTGTTCCAAATCGCTGAAAACCATTTTGAGTTGTACTGAAATCCATCTGTGCTCCTAACGTTAACTCATGATTTCCAAGATTCATCGTGAAATTATCTGTGAAACTATACGTCTTAACGTCCCTTAAATTACCATAAGTGAAAGGCTCATAACCGAAAGTAGTAAATGCCGTTCCATCTTTCATGATGTCTACTAAAGGAAATATATCACTTGAAGAACCTCTTGGATCATTTTGGTGTGTAAAACTACCTCTTAAGGTGTTTGAGAATTTAGATCCGAAAGAAGAGTTCAACTCGGCAGCCAATGAATATTGATTAGCCTGCTGTGTATAATTTGAATTACTGAAATGTAAGTGTCCAGGGTTACCACGACCACCATTATTTGGAAAGTTAAAACCTGTACCACTTGTTGAAGAACTAATAAACGACGGGGTACTACTTTCTACCTGGTTGTAGCGAATATTAAAGCGATGATCTTTATTTATGTTCCAATCCAGACGAGCCAGTAATTTATAGTTATTGCTTTTATTTGCATAACCCTGATAAACTCCCGGATTATAACCATAGGTATTTTTAAGGTAACTACTAATCATATCCAATTCACTTGCTAAAGGACGAGCAATATTAGGATTTGAACCAAACGCTGCTGAAGGTGTTGCTGCTACCCTACTTTGACCTGGTCTAACTTCGTCAGTACGGTCAATGTTGGCAAAGAAGAAAAGTTTGTTTTTTATTATTGGTCCACCTAAGCTTAATGAAAACTGAGTAACATCAAGTGGTTGTAAAACAATGGTATTATCTCCAACCTTATTTCCCTGGTTACCCTGATTACGCATACCGAAAAAAGCATTTCCGAAAAAGTTATTTCTTCCTGAACGTGTAACAGCATTAATTGCACTACCTACAAATCCAGACATTCTTACATCATAAGGAGCAACATTCACTGAAACTTCTTCAATAGCATCAATTGAGATAGGAGAACCACCTGCAGGCAAGTTACTTCCAATACCAAACTGGTTATTGAAATCTGAACCATCTACTGTAAAGTTATTCTGACGGTAGTTACCACCACCAATCGAAGCACCGTTTGCCTGAGGAGTAAATTTGGTCAGGTCATTGACACTTCTGCTGATCGTAGGTACATTATAAATTTGTTGCCTACCAATATTGGTTGTAGCACCAGTACGGTTAGCATTTAATACTGAATTAGGGTCCTGCGCAGTAATAACAACTTCCTGAAGCTCTCTTCCAGATTCGTTAAGTAATACATTTAACACAAAAGGCTCACCTAATTTCAACATTACTTCGCTGAAT
>JBIIWE010000203.1:0-5089 GCA_044339075.1 Daejeonella sp.
GCTCGTCACCGTTTCCTCGGCATATTGCTGCATTCGTGAATCGATAGTGGTATAAATTTTTAATCCGTCAGCATACAGGTCATAACCATTTTCTTCAGACCATTTTTCCAGATATCGTGAAACAGCTGATCTGAGATAAGAACCACCATCGCTGCCTTCATCAAGACTTCCAGGATTTAATTTAAGAGGCCTTTGACTGTATTTTTTAAATTCTTTCTCTGTCAGGTAATCATATTTCTGCATTTGAGACAAAACAGTATTTCGTCGTTCCAGTGATTTTTCGGGATTCCGGATTGGATTATAGGTGGTAGTTGCTTTTAACATTCCAACCAGTAAAGCAGCCTCTTCAACCTGTAGCTTGTGAACATTTTTATTGAAATATCTTTTTGAGGCTGTTTTTATACCGAAAGTATTGTTGCCAAATGGTACCGTATTGAGATAGAGTGTAAGGATTTCTTTTTTTGAATAGTAATTCTCTAATTTATAGGCAGTTACCCATTCTTTTAATTTGAAAACAACGGTTCTTACTAATGGAATATATTTGATTATTCCCTGCGATTTTCTGTTTCTGGTACTATATAGATTTTTTGCGAGCTGTTGGGTGATCGTACTCGCTCCGCGTCTGTCTCCGCTGGCAGTTGAAACAATACTAGATAGGAGTGATCTGATGTCAATACCACTATGCTCATAAAACCGAACATCTTCTGTTGCAACAAGAGCATCAATTATCGCGGGAGAAATACTGTCGTATTCTACAGGAGTTCTGTTTTCTTTATAATATTTTCCAATGAGCTTGCCATCCGAGGTATATAGCTCGGAAACAACGTTAATATTCGGAGTTTTTATATCCTTTATAGTCGGAGAATAACCAAATAACCAAAGAAAATTTAGTTCAAGGGCACAAAAAAAGATAACAATAAAGTATAATGCTATAGTAGCATAGCGAAGACGCTTATTTTTAATTCTTCTGAACATGTGGTAAATATGAGGAAATCATGATTAATATGGTGTAAATTTCTTGGATTTTCGGAATTCAGCATATTTATTGTAATGGGTATCTTAAAATCAATAAATTTAAAAGAAATATTTCATGGATAATCTGATAAAATATTTCAAAATAAGCAATAAAAATTGCTTCAGTATTAAGGATCATGATCCTGATTTTTCGGGTGAATTTAATAAAGATGAAGCAGTTAATCTGCTAAATGAGCTAAGTGCTGAAATGAGTAATTTACAGGAACAGTTGTATGCCCAGAATAAACACTCGCTTCTTATCATTTTTCAGGCAATGGACGCAGCTGGAAAAGACAGCGCCATAAAATATACAATGAGTGGTTTAAATCCGCAGGGTTGTCAGGTTTTTAGCTTCAAGCAACCTAGTCCGGAAGAGCTTGACCATGATTTTATATGGAGACATTATAAAGCCTTACCTGAGCGGGGGAGAATCGGAATACACAATCGTTCGCATTATGAAAATGTACTGATCTGTAAGGTTCATCCTGAATATGTTTTAAATGATGGATTTGTAGCTGCAGAATCGATTGGTACTGATTTCTGGGAAGCACGGTATGAGAGTATTCGTAATTTTGAAAAACATATCTCCAATAATGGGACAGTGATCATTAAGTTTTTCCTGAATGTTTCTAAAAAAGAACAAAAGAAGCGATTTTTAGAAAGGATAGACCAGCCCAATAAGAACTGGAAATTTTCTTCTGCCGATATTGATGAGCGTGCTTTATGGGATGATTATATGAGGGTATATGAAGAGGCCATCCATGCAACCAGCGAAGACCATGCTCCATGGTATATTATTCCTGCTGATAAAAAATGGTTTACCAGGATAGCCATCAGTAAGATCATTATTGATACTTTTAAATCAATGAAACTGCAACTACCTGAACTTTCCGATACTGAAAAATTAAAACTTGAAGATTGCAGGAATAGGTTGTTAAATGAGCAATAAATAGGACAATTTATTATACAAGGACATCCTGGAACTCAGGGTTTTTTTCAAAAATAGTTTTTGCGAAAGGACATAAGGGAACAACCTTAATTCCTTTATCTCTCGAATAGGAAACAGCCGCTTCTACAAGCAGGTTGCCAATTCCCATTCCTTTTAATGCTTTGCCTACAATGGTATGATCCAATATTAATTTATCAGAACCAGCAAAGCTGTATGTTATTTCTGCCAGTAAAACATCATTTTCCTCTATATAGAATGAGCCCTTATGTGTGTTTTCCCGATGTTTTATTTCCATTCTTATGAAAAAGGTTTTGTGAATTACAAAATCTGTGTTATTCATCAGTTAGATTAAATGAGTCGCCATCTTTAAGAAATGGAAAAGAGGCACGAGCTTCTGTTAAATCCTCTTTATTGATTGAAAAAGTATACAGGTCTTCGTCATTTGGTTTATAATAAATCACTTTCCCATTTGGATCTATGCACATAGAATCACCGGAATGATAAACTTCATTGCCGTCATGACCAACCCGGTTTACAGCAACTACAAAAGCCTGATTTTCTATCGCCCTTGCGGGGATAAGTGAGCGCCAGTGTAATGAACGTGGTTCCGGCCAGTTGGCAACGATCAATAACATATCGTAATCCTGATTTGTATTTCTAAGCCAAACCGGAAAACGAAGGTCATAACAGATCACCGGACAAATTTTCCAGCCTTTAAGTTCTACGAAAAGCTTTTTAGTTCCTGCCGTGTAATGCTGATCCTCTTCGCCTAAGCCAAACAGATGCCTTTTGTCATAATATTCATAGGTTCCGTCGGGGCGCATCCAAATCAGTCGATTATAATTCTTATTTTCTTCTTTTATAATGATGCTTCCTGTAACTACACAATCAAACCTTCGTGCTTGCTCAAGCATCCACTGCATGGTTTTTCCACCCATCTCTTCTGCAAGTTTGGAAGGATTCATAGAAAAACCTGTGCTGAACATTTCAGGAAGGATAATAAGGTCGGTTTTCTCACGAATAGAAGAAAGCCTTAACCCAAGATTCTGAAGGTTCTTATCAATATTTTCCCAAAACAGGTAGGACTGAAAGGTTGTAATTTTTAATGTGCTCATCAGAATTTATTCATACGTGATAACCAAATAAATGTTGCTATTAAACTTTAACTAAGTATTCAACGGCCTTTTCAAGTGTTTCTTTCTTTTTTGCAAAACAAAAGCGAAGTACATGATAGTCTGTACCTTTAAAATAAAATGCGGAGACCGGTATTCCTGCAACTTTAAAATCTTTTATTAGCCTCACCGCCAGTTCAGTGTCTTTTTCATCGCTGATCCTACTATATTGAACAGACTGAAAATATGAACCATGGCATGGTAAAAGGTCAAAACGTGTTTCTTGCATTAAGTTAGAAAAAAAATCCTTTTTAATCTGAAAAAAACTGCTGATTTCCAGATAATTACGTTCATCTCTCAAGAAATCTGAAATTGCATACTGAACAAAAGAATTTACGCTGAATACTTCAAATTGATGAACTTTTCTGAATTCCTTCATCAACCATTCCGGTGCGAGGCAATAACCTACTTTCCATCCGGTGGCATGCAAAAGTTTTCCAAATGAAGCAGTGATAAAGCTTCTTTCTCTTAATTCAGGATATCGGGATATGCTCAGATGCTGCTTCCCATCGTAAATAAGATGCTCATATACCTCATCGCTAAGTATTAAAATGTTAGTGTCTCTGGTTAAATTGATAAGGCACTTGATATCATTCTCATCCAGGGTTCTTCCGGTAGGATTGTTGGGATAGTTTAAAATGATCATTCGGGTTTTATCATTAATTAAATTCCCAACCTCTTCCCAGTTGATGGTATAGTCTGGAGCACTTAACTCAACCGACCTTACATGGCCTCCAAACAGCGTTACAGCAGGGCCATAGGCATCATAAGCTGGTTCAAAAATGATCACTTCATCTTCTGGTCTGATCACACATGCTATGGATGCAAATAATGCCTGTGTTCCTCCAGCGGTAATGGTAATTTCTGTATCAGGATTATAAATAGCTTGGTGGAGCTTTTCTTGTTTTTCTGCAATACGCTCTCTAAGCGATAAAAGTCCGGCCATCGGTGCATATTGGTTATAACCAGATCTCATATACTGTTCTACTAGTCCGATTAGTTGCTGAGAACATTCATAATCTGGGAAACCCTGTGATAAATTAATAGCCTGGTGTTGAACCGCCAGCTGCGACATGACTGTGAAAATTGTAGTGCCAACATCAGGCAATTTGGATTGTATATGCATAATGGAGCTAATTTAATAAAATCTGCTATCCTGATTAAGAATCTTCCATTAATATCCGGATTAAATTATTATTTTAAACCCTTATTAGATATTAAACAAATGACTTATAAAACCAAAGAAAGTCGTCTTTTTCTTGTTCTGGGTTCCTTTTTAATAGCAAATGCTATTCTTGCAGAGTTTATTGGGGTCAAAATTTTTACTGTTGAAGGTTCATTAGGTATACAAAAATTCGACATGAATATGTTTGGTGTTCCTGATCTTTCATTCAACATGTCTGCAGGTGTCGTAACCTGGCCATTGATATTTATCATGACAGATATCATTAATGAATATTTTGGGATCAAGCAGGTTCGTTTTTTATCAATTCTGGCTGCTATCCTAATCACATATGCTTTTTTTGTTGTTGGCTTTGCTATGAATCTGGTACCTTCTGATTTCTGGGTCAATCAAACTGTTAATGGGGAAGCAATCAATATGAATAATGCTTTTAGTGGAGTTTTTGGTCAGGGATTGTGGATCATCGTCGGTTCGATCATTGCATTTCTAATCGGACAGATGGTTGATGTGATAATTTTTCACCGGATCAAGAAAATTACAGGAGAGCGATTTCTTTGGCTGCGAGCTACTGGTTCAACCCTTGCTTCGCAGTTCATCGATAGCTTTGTCGTGATTTTTATCGCCTTCTATATCAATCCGCAATATAACTGGAGCTGGCAAATGGTTGCAGCTATAGGAATTGTAAATTATAGCTATAAGTTTGTAGTTGCCATACTGATGACACCTTTGCTGTATGGGGTTCACAATATTATTGATAAATACCTTGGAAAA
>JBIIWE010000204.1:0-5056 GCA_044339075.1 Daejeonella sp.
AAATGAACCGCTTACAAATTGTAACCGATTGAAACTTCTAGCCTAAGTTGGCAAACTGAGTCTTAAGATGTAGGCAATGTTCAAAATATTTTTAGACTCATTCAATCTAAACCTTCCCCAAAGCAGAACCCTTTAAACTATGGCTGGCAAAAGCGACCTAAAGGCAAAACTAAACAAGGAAGGTTTGAGTTGTCCGAAAAAATCGGACAACTTAAAATGCAGTCAGCCGATGGCAAATATTATAAAACCATTCTTACCGATAGTCCCAATCCAAGAAAATACTGGAGTGTGTTAAAAACCAGGCTAAAGGCAGAAGGATTCAGTTGGCTACAAATTGTAGTCAACTGAAAATGCAGTCAGCCGATGGCAAATTCTATAAACGCACCTGTCCGAAGTTTAGCGCAGCGTCTCTTCGGATTATAAATGAAGAGGAGTCTTCTGACTCCCTAAACAAATACAACATTAATCAGCCAAAGTCCTATCTATAGATTTAATTGATTATAACCCACATTTGAGCGCAACCTCTTGTTTTCAATATTAGATATAACCGGGAATAGTAATTAGGAGAATTACATTAAGCGAATAGTTATTGTGGAGGATAAACGCTTCTTTGTAGGAAAAACGAGTCGAAAGACTATTTTTTATTGTGCATATGTTGAGACGCTGCGCTTAAACTACGGACAGAAAGGAGTAGCAATCCTCTATTAAACTATTAAAAATTTCTTCTAAAATAAGACCCATTTACATTTTCCCAATACATATTTGTCACAATGTTAATTGATGGCGGAATTGCTAAATTATCTGGAATTAAATCATAATCTCCATCCTTATCAACATCGTATAATCTAATGTTATAAAAATTAGGAAAAGTATTATTTGAAGTTCCCCCAACTACATTTATCTGAGAAAATCCCGTTATTTTAGAAGTCGTTACATCTTTGAAAGTACCATCACCTAAATTTTCATAGAGTTGTAAATAAAACCCATTATATTGAGGTGTTGAGACAGTTAAAATGTCAAAATCACCATCTTTTTCATAGTCGACAAAAGAAAAACCAAGTACTGAAATAGGAACACTTGTATTTGTTATTGAAATATTAGGCAAATCAGCAAAACTATTAGTAAGATTAAAAGTTCCTTTTGAATTACCCCAGTATACTCTTGTATTTGGAACTCTATAATCTGGGCCCGATGATTGTGCTTGGCCAATATTTTGTCCTGTAATTATATCTAAATACCCGTCTTTATTCAAATCAAAAAGTTCAACGGCAGTCACAACATATTGACCATATATGGCCAAAATTTGGTCAATTCCATTAAACCTATTATTAGCCATGTCTTGTGTGAAATTTGATTTACCATCATTTATGAATAATATTGGCCTTGAATCTCCAATACTTGTATTATATCTCCAAACAAGAATATCAATATCTCCATCATTATCAATATCACCAGAAGTAAAATCGTGAATACCCATTGCACTTCCAATTTCTTTAACTGTAAACGTTCCTTCAGGATTAAAATAAATGATTTTTAATGGAGATTCTAAACCACGTGATCCATCTGATAATCCATGCCCATCGGAGCTTCCTTGAATTAACTCATCAGTGCCATCTCCATTAACGTCATTTACTTCTAATCTTACACTCCATCTTGTTACAGAATTAGTATATACTTTTTCTTGATTAGTTTCACCTAATAGATTTTTAATTAACATATATTTTCCCCCTTGACTGCCTGCTGGAGGGTTATAAAAATTTTGCAAAAAAGAAAAGTAATCTAAAATGCCGTCTTTATTAAAATCAAAATGAGCATCACCTGTAGCATCATAAGCAAATTGATTCATAGATCCAGTTCCATTTAATTTTGGTCCAAATACGCAATATTGAAGCCATTCTTTATTTGCATTATAAAACCCAGGAAAATAATATCCATTTTTAATTTGACCAACTGTATTATTTGGGGCAGAGTAGATTGGCGATCTAGAAACAAATTTATTGCCTGAAGGCAGTGAAGGAGTAGTTACAGTCACTGATTCCGTTGCACTTGTAGTATTCGATTTTCTACATGATAGTATTCCTAATGATAAAAAAAGAAAGGGATAAATAGACTTCATAGATCAATTTTTTTAATTTAATTTTCGTTGGTTTTATGAATGGTCTATTCCTATAAATATTAATTTGTGAAATCCCAATAATTGAAATAAGTGTAAACTTTATTCAGCAACTAATAAAAACGCATCCCTCTAGATTTTATCCTAATAAAGACAAAAGGATTAACAATGATAGTACTAAAATTGCACGAAAAAGTCTGAAATGTGATACCTTTTGTGATACCCTTTTTATTTTAAGCAACAAAAAAGTCCTTAAAACTATATTAAAGGCTATCTTTTTAATATTAATACGGCAAGAGTGGGATTAATTACATTGATCCCATTAGGGGGGTGCCAGCAAAGAAATGCTGTCGCTTCGTTTCACTCCGCTATTGTCATTTTTTGTTCCATGCTTATACGAGCTATGCTCGTAACGCCTAAAACAAAAAATGCCATCCGCCTTAGGGCGGACAGCATTTCTCTGCGGAGAGGGTGGGATTCGAACCCACGGTACCATTGCTAGTACACGAACTTTCCAAGCTCGCTCGTTCGGCCACTCTGACACCTCTCCAATTTATTGGGCCTTATTATTATTCTTGATGGCTTGTCTTTCAGACTGACACCAATCAAATTTATTAACCTTTCCTTTCAGAAGGGATGCAAAAATATCAAAATTCTGTAAACATTGCAGGCTTTTATAAATATTAGCTGTTTACAATCGTTTCGCCCGACCATTTAGTGCTGAAATTTCAATATGTTTGCATCATTAATTAAAAACCAAAGATTTCAGGAATTAATGCTGAGTCTCGACGAGATCAAAAAACCCATAGCCGGAGAACTGGACACCTTTGAAGGGAAGTTCAAATCTTCCATGCAGAGTTCTGTCCCGCTGCTGGATCGTATCACACATTATATTGTTAAACGCAAGGGGAAGCAGATCCGTCCCATGTTCGTATTCTTTTCTGCCAGTCTTTGCGGCGGAATTACCGAAGCTACCCATCGTGGTGCAGCACTCGTCGAATTATTGCATACCGCTACCCTTGTTCATGATGATGTAGTGGATAATTCATACCAGCGACGCGGATTCTTCTCTGTCAATGCCTTATGGAAAAATAAGATCGCGGTTCTGGTGGGTGATTTTCTATTGTCCAAAGGATTGCTGCTCTCCATCAATAACGGCGACTTCGGATTGCTGAAGCTAGTTTCGGATGCGGTGAAGCAGATGAGTGAGGGTGAATTATTACAGATTGAAAAGGCCCGCCGACTCGATATCGACGAAAAGGTATATTATGAGGTGATCCGTCAGAAGACCGCTTCTTTAATTGCTTCCTGCTGTGCATGTGGTGCCGCTTCTGCGGGTGCCAATGAGGAGACCGTCGAGAAAATGCGACTCTTTGGTGAAAAGGTGGGCATCGCCTTCCAGATTAAAGATGATCTGTTCGACTTTGGTACCGATGATATCGGGAAACCATTGGGAATTGATATCAAGGAGAAAAAGATTACGCTTCCCCTAATTTATGCCTTGAATAAGTCGGGAAGCGCTGAAAAGAAGAGAATTATCAATCTGGTTAAGAATCATAATGAGGAATCGGATAAGGTTTCTGAGATCATCGATTTTGTGCGCACTAGCGGAGGAATGGATTATGCCAGAACTCAGATGGAGCTCTATCAAAATGAAGCCTTTGCTATCTTGAATGAATTTCCGGAACATGAATCACGAAAGGCCCTCGAAAAACTGGTCCGCTTTACCACTGAACGTAAAAAATAAAAATGTCTAACGAATATCTGTTTTTTGGCAGCTTTCTGCTGTTTATTGTCCTGATGCTTTCTATTGACCTCGGACTATTTAATAAAAAAGACCATAAAGTAAGCCTGAACGAAGCAGCAGTAATGAGCTTTATCTGGGTAAGCTTTGCACTGGGTTTTTACTTCTTACTGATCACGAATGGGGAGATCCTGCATGGGATCAGCAATTTCGCACAGCTGCAGGAGTTTACGACCAGGAATTTTCATAATATTACTCTCAATCCGAATAATTATGCGGAGAGCCTGGCTATCTATAAGCAGAATCTGGGATTGGAGTTCATCACGGGTTATGTGATTGAATATGCGCTTTCAGTAGATAATATCTTTGTGATGGTGCTGATTTTCACCGCTTTTAATGTGGATGAGAAATACTACCACCGGGTGCTTTTCTGGGGGATCATCGGTGCGGTAATCATGCGCTTTATGTTCATTTTCCTGGGTTCTACCCTGATTAATGAGTTCGGCTGGATTATGTATATTTTCGGGGCCTTCCTGATCTATACCGGGATTGGGATGTTCATCAGCAGAGACGAGGAGGAGAAGATCGATACAGAGAATCATAAGGTGGTTCGTTTTGCATCCAGGCACTTCTCTGTCTACCCCGAGTATGTTGGGAATAAGTTCTTCATCAAGGTGGACGGTGCTAAGATGGTCACCCCGCTTTTTATTGTGCTGCTGATCGTGGAGTTCACCGATCTGATCTTTGCCGTGGATTCTATCCCCGCGATCTTTGCCGTAACGAAAGACCCTTATATTGTTTTCTTCTCTAATATCTTCGCCATTCTGGGATTACGTTCCATGTTCTTCCTATTGGTGAATGTGATCCATAAATTCCATTACCTGAAAGTGGGATTAGCCTTCCTGCTGGTCTTTATCGGGGTAAAAATGCTAGCGCATCACTGGCTTGACCTTTGGGGCTTTACAACCATGCATTCTTTGTTTGTGATATTGTTGATTCTTACTACGAGTATTGTGGGATCGTTGGTGTTTCCGAAGAAGGGGTAAGGGAGTTTTGAGGTAGGAGGTATGAGGTATGAGGTATGAGGTCGGAAGTCTGAGCCTAACCAACTAACCAACTAGCTACTAACCAACTAGCTACTAAAGCGATTGCTATTCACTTACCTCTACGAACAGTGAGGTTCCCGCCTTCGCGGGAAT
>JBIIWE010000205.1:0-5040 GCA_044339075.1 Daejeonella sp.
TTACAAAATGCATTGTCATCCGATAGCTATCGGATCTGGCGAAGGCCAGAACCTTCTGCCCCCTTAAATAATGACATTGGGTGCGCGCGTGCCGCGCGTTCTGTTTAATCATGCAACACCTGCAACACGCATGTGCTAGCTTAATTTACTTAATTTTTTGAGGAGCAAGTCCGGTTTCTTCAGCCAGTTTTTTCACTTCCTTAATAATTACATCTTCAATATCTGAAGCCCATGGTGTTGTAAAAATAGGCGAACGGGTACCTTCATATCCTCCTTCTTTCCAAACAGTACTGGTTGGAATGTAGGCCATGACATCATTGGAATAACCAAAAACAAATATGTTACGTCCGAAAATCTTCTTAAGTTCAATAGCGTACCCTACTAGTAATTCGCCACCCAAAGTAATTAATGGTTGTTCCCCAAGTTTCCATACTTGTACAGGATATGGATAAGAGGTCATTAGTTTTTCTCCCTTTTCGAGCTTAGAAAGGAGTACTTTCGCGTTTGCTTTTAAGTAGGCAGGTGTGTCAGAAGACTTACTTATGATAAATTTAAGTTCTTCGGCGGTTGGACTAGCTTTTTCAAATTTTAAGTCAATTTCAGAATAAGATAGTTTCAGATTGGGAGAAAGCGGCTTCATTTCCTGTTTTAAAACGCTGTTGACTGAGGCTGCAAGTGTTTCACCATATTGCATAGCCAAGGCTACTGTCCTGCGCGGCAAAGGATTTTGATCTGCCCCTGCTCCCTGAAAGAATAATGCTGTTGTTCCAGGATATTTTTTTTCTAGTTCAATTTGAGCAAAACCTGCATAATCGCCCGACCATTCATAGGTTCCAAGAACCGTATTATGGCAGGCATAACCGAAGGCAATTGCCATGATTTTTCCTTTTGTATCCACTACTTTAATCACAGGAACCGAAAAATCATTGGGTCCCTTTAATTCAGTTTGAAGATCTAACTTGTTCTCATTATTATTTCGTCGGTTCACCTGAAAACGGCTTACACCATTTTCGGAGAAAAGCGTTGCAGGTTTAAGGTTTTTTATTGCTTCAGCAACTAAATTCACTAGTTGATCTTCCAGTTTTTTTGCATACCGATCGATTTTATCTAATTCCTTTTTCTCCAGGCTATAAATATGTGGTGCAGATTGAGTTTCAGGTCCCGTATGAGTGTGTGAAGCATTGATCAGGATTTGTGATCTTGTCAAACCAAATAGTTTCTGGATCCTGTTTCTAACCGGTTCAGAAATGACCTGACGAATTGCAACCAAGTCGGTTGAGATCATTATTGCACGTTTCCCATTCGCATCCTCTAATAATAAAGCCTTTGCCCATAAATCTGTTAATTTACCCTCAGAAGGATGGTCGCGGGAAGCATAACCAGCCATCCACATGGATTCTTCGGGTGTGATTTTTACCCGGGCTACACCAGCTTTCCAGGAATTTTTGTTTTGAAAAGAATTAGCAAAAACTGTCGAAGCATGACCAAGAATAATAATAAAAGATAGAATCAGTGAGAATGAAGTCAGGCTTTTCATTGTTAAATTTTCTTAAATGTTGAATAAATATAAGATTTTTCACCTCTGTTTTATTGAATGGTACACCTGATCTTTTGTCGTATATCCTTTGAATAGAATTATATCTGCTTTTAATATTCTCAAAAAATAATTGAAATATTCCAATATTTTATCCCAATCTTTGCATATAATAAAATGAAAAAGCTTTTAATCACCGTTTTAGCTGTTTTTTACCTGGGCGTTTCATCCGGGGCGACCGTGCATTTTCATTATTGCATGGGCGAGCTGATCGGGTGGGGGCTTTCTAATGATTCTTCAGAAGGTGCCGTTGACTGCAGTAATTGCGGTATGAAAAAGGGTGTTTCTGAGGATTGCTGTAAAGATCAAAAGCAGGAGCTTAAGCTTAAGGAAAGCCAAAAAGCTCCTTTAAGTATATTTCAGGCAAAGATTTTTGCCATAGAGCCCATCCTTTATCGTGAACTACAGGTAAAAACTCTTCCTTCATTTTCTGAACAACATTCTTTTGGTAATTCAGTTTCGCGAGCCGGGAAGACCCCTGTCTTTATCCTCTATCGCAATTTCCGTATCTGATAAATTTCTTTCTGCCCGGCATTTCTATGCCATAAATTCCCTTTTCAAAGCCTGAATACATTGAGCATGCTCAATTCAAACTCGTTTGAAATCTTTAGGGACAATTATTTATCATTCATTTTTTAATCATGATCTGGCATCTCCTTTAGGCAGCTGATAGATCCCAAACACACTTATTTAACCAGTATAAACATGAAAAAGTTAATTAACACAAGCGCCATGCTGATCGTTTTATTTTTTGCTGCATGCACAAGTTCTGAAAAACCGGCCGAAACAAGTACTGATACGGCAGCCCATAGCAAGACTGCAGCAGTCTATACTTGTCCGATGCACCCTGAAGTGATCAGTGAAAAGCCAGGTACTTGTCCGGTTTGTAAAATGGATCTCATAGTAAAGACAGATGATGCAGGGAATGCTGATTCAACGGTTACCGACAGCAGCCATACTGATCACAAACACTAAGAACGATGGTTGAGAACATCATTTCATTTTCCTTGCGTAACCGCTTCATTGTATTGCTTTTTGCAGCAGGAATCTTTACCTGGGGCCTATTCTCTGTAAAAGCAAGTAAGATCGACGCTATTCCTGATCTTTCCGAAAATCAGGTGATTGTATTCACGGAATGGATGGGTAGAAGTCCGCAGATCATTGAAGACCAAATCACTTATCCATTGGTTACCAATCTTCAGGGATTGCCCAAAGTGAAGTATGTGCGCGCAAATTCCATGTTTGGGATGAGTTTCATCTACATCATTTTTGAGGACAATGTAGATGTTTACTGGGCAAGGTTGAGGGTGCTTGAGCGACTTAATTCCATTGGAAATGCCTTGCCTGCCGGGGTTAATCCAACAATGGGACCGGATGGGACTGGGGTAGGGCATGTACTCTGGTATACGCTTGATGCAAAGGGTATGGATCTTGGTGAACAGCGTGCGGTGCAAGATTGGTATATTAAATTTGCACTTCAGAATGTACCCGGAGTAAGCGAGATCGCATCATTTGGTGGTTTTCAGAAGCAGTATCAGATCAGTGTCGATCCCGATAAACTCAGCTATTACAAACTCAACATCCAGGATGTGATGCGTGCTGTAAAAAGTAATAATAACGAGGCCGGGGGAAGGAAGTTTGAGATGAGTGGGATTGGTTACATCATCAAAACTACTGGTTATTTGAAGTCGATCGAGGAGATTGGCAACCTTTCTGTTCGGACTCAAGGTTCTATTCCGGTCAAGATCCGCGATATAGGAACGGTTCAAATGGCTGGAGAAAGCCGCTTGGGTATATTTGACTATAATGGGGAGGGTGAAGCGGTTGGCGGAATCGTGGTTTTACGCTATGGTGAGAATGCCAATGAGGTGATCAATAAGGTGAAGACAAAAATGATGGAGGTAACCAAAGGGCTTCCCGAGGGTATGAAATTCAATATTGTGTACGACCGTGGTAAGCTGATTGAAGAATCCATTTCATCCATTAAAACTACACTGATTGAAGAAATGATCGTTGTGTCACTGATCGTCATGATTTTCCTTTTACACTGGCGTAGTGCTATTAGTATCATTATCCAAATCCCCATAACCATTGCAGCAAGTTTCATAGTGTTAAATGCCTTTGATATTTCATCGAATATCATGTCCTTAACAGGTATTGCATTAGCGATTGGAGTGATTGTGGATAATGGAATTATCATGGCTGAAAACTCATACAAGAATCTGGCGGTCAGGCAGGCCGAACTAAATGAACAAAGAAAAGGAGGAAGCGCAGATGTGGTTTAAAAAGAAAGGATCTGAGTCCCAAAATGGGAAGGATCAGGATTATGTAAGGCTTTCAACTGAAGAAAGGCTGAGCATTATTGAAAAGGCATGCAAGCAGGTTTCTAGGGGAGTATTCTACTCTACCATTATTATTATTGCTTCATTCCTGCCGGTATTTATGCTCACAGGACAGGAAGGTAAGCTCTTTCATCCGCTGGCCTATACCAAGACATTTATATTGGTAATCGATGCCATTCTGGTGCTTACTCTGGCTCCGGTGATCATTTCATTTTTTATGAAGGGCCGTTTTCGACAGGAGCATGAGAATCCGATTAACAGAGGAATGGAAAAGGTGTACCTGCCCATCATCCGTGCTTGTATTCGGAATAGGAAAACGACAATTGGAATCAATATTATTGCCCTGATTGTGAGTGTTCCGATGCTGATGAGCCTGGGACGAGAGTTTATGCCGCCACTGGATGAGCAGTCAGTGCTTTTTATGCCGATTACTTTACCGGATGTTTCGAATGCCGAGATCAAACGCATCCTGCATGTTCAGGATAAGGTCATTAAGTCAGTTCCGGAAGTAGATCATGTTCTAGGAAAGGCTGGAAGGGCTAATTCGGCAACCGATAATTCACCAATTAGTATGATCGAGACCATTATTTCTCTCAAACCAAAGAGTGAGTGGAGGCCGGGCATCACCAAAAAGGATATTATTAATGAGCTAGATTCTAAGCTTCAGATTCCCGGAGTGGTGAATGGCTGGACTCAGCCAATCATCAATCGGATCAATATGCTTTCTACAGGAATCAGGACAGATGTAGGGATGAAAGTTTACGGACAGGATCTGAAACAGATCAGTCATATTTCTCAAGAGGTTCAAACCTTGCTGAAGAGCATTGAGGGAGTAAAAGACCTCTATGTAGAGCCTGTAACTGGAGGAAAATACCTAGAAATTGAAATTAAGCGCGATCAGCTGGAGCGCTATGGATTAACAGTTGATGATGTGAATGCGACCGTGGAAACCGCAATCGGCGGTGCCCCATTTGCCTCCACAGTTGAAGGAAGGAAGCGTTTCAATATTCACTTGCGTCTGGGTCAGGAATACAGGAATAGTATTGACAGACTGAATCGAATTCCTCTTAATTCGCCCGATGCAGGAACAATTCCTTTATCGGC
>JBIIWE010000348.1:0-3619 GCA_044339075.1 Daejeonella sp.
CATTAATTCCAAATAAACTGATTCGGATTGATTTTAAGTTGGGTTTCCGTGTGGAGCAGCAGATTAATGTGTTATTCAGGAAAGTTGTGGAAGAGCTGGTGAAAAATGGCGAGGTCGATATTACAAGTAAGTATACATCTTTAAACAAATATAAGATCATTGGTGATTTCAGATTTGTGGTATTAGAAAAAGTATTAGCAAAATCTAATATTCTAAGTTTTAGGGATAAATTCATCATGGACTATTATTTCATCCTGAAGAAGTTTTCACTTTCTGAAGAACGGGGTTTTGGCCTTGACGTTAGTTTTGTAACAATAGAAAGAGTTCCACTAATGATCTCTTATCAGGATACCAGTGAATTAACACGGTTGGAATAGATTTATAATCCTATATTAAAATTCAAATAAGAGCCTTTATCATATTCACGATAGAGGCTCTTATCTTTTCAGAGATATTTATTAATATTCTAAATCATTGCTGTCCGGTTAAATTAATGAATAGCAAGAAATCTTCATTGACGCAATAAATGGGGTGCATTATTTGAAATTCGAAAAGCAAGCCCCCCTGTAACCTTGCCACCCTCTATCGCCGGTTTGGCTCTTAGTTATTCACCAGCTTTTATTGTTTTTTTAAGGTGTTCATGCTTTCGCCGCTGAAGGGTGGCTCAGGTTTGAAGGCCAAAAGTAACCAATCTCAAGGTGCCCTTTACCACAAGACCACCACACATCAAAAAACAGGGATCGCTGCTTTTGGGGATCCCAAAATATGAAAGCCGTCTAGGTATGATTCCAAAATCTAATGCTCTGAGGTGCTATAGGTATGAACTGCATCTGTTTTTTGATTTTTCCAGCACTTTGTCTCGGTTTTACACCGGGAGAATCGTCCTTCGGTTCCGTTTATCTGATATGAATGGTAGCTGGGGCTTTCGATGGGTAACAACCGTTCATAAATTACAGGTATTGCTGATTGCAGAGATCGGCCTCCTGGGATTTGGCAGTAAAGACGCGCTTTATCCTAGCATTAACGATCATAAGTCACTGCCCTAAAGTAATCCGGAGAAGTGTTGCAGATCCATTCATATATTTCACTTCCCTTAACACGGCTTGGATTACACCGAAAGGATAAAGAGTGGATTTACAACAAATACCGGGAAGCCGCGGCTCTTTTGCTTCCTTTTCCAGCTGAAGGGAAAAGGAAGTGCCCTCTCCCGCGGCATGAGCGGGATGATTTTAATTTTAATTGATGATTTATATTTTTATCCGGACACTGGTGATTCTAAATTCATTATTTATTCAGATTACTCTTATGATAAGAGTAAGAAAAGTAAATAATCAGACCCAATCCAAGCCAAATCAAAAACCTTAGCCAGTTGGTGTATCCCAGTTCTGTCATCAGGTATAAACAACTTAACATTCCCAAAACAGGAATAAGCGATAAATTTTTCATGAATGATAGTACAGACATGATAATCGCTGCCAGAATGAACAGAAAATAGGGGAGTTTATCTTTGTAAACATGCCAGTCTCCATTGTAGTCAAACAGCGCCAAAATCTGCTCTTTGAATACAATAAATACTCCAATGAAGAGTAAGGGCACTATAAATTTTGAGTTTATATAGGGGATGCGGAAACGTTTGTGTTTGGATTCTTCGGCATTTTCCTTTGGCAGGAGAAGTACCCCCGCACATACCAAAACAAATGCAAATAGGGTACCTATACTCGTCAGGTCAGTTACCTCGGTTAGGTTCATGAATAATGCCGGAATTGCCACTACAGCACCAGTTACCAATGTAGCAAACCACGGTGTTTTATATTTGGGATGTATGCTTGAAAATTTGGCTGGCAACAATCCATCTCTGCTCATGCTCATCCAGATTCGTGGCTGACCCATCTGAAAGATCAAAAGAACACTCGCTGTAGCAATAACAGCACTTATTGAAATGATATAACTGATGTTTTCCAATCCCACATTTTTAAATACAAATGCCAGTGGATCTTCTACTTGCAACTCTTTATAACTCACCATTCCGGTTAATACGAGTGCCACAAGAATATATAATACCGTACAAATGATCAAGGAGTAGATCATGCCTTTGGGAAGGTCGCGCTGGGGATTCTTACATTCTTCTGCAGTAGTTGAAATCGCATCAAAACCAATGTAGGCGAAGAAAACTCCCGAAACTCCTTTCATCATTCCTTCAAAGCCATTGGGCATAAAAGGATCCCAATTTGCAGGTTTAACATAGAAAAATCCCAGAATGATTACACCTATCACAACAGCAACCTTGAGGATAACCATTGCATTTGTTGCTTTTTTGGTCTCCTTGATTCCAATATAAACCAGATAGGTAATTAAAAATACGATGCCAAGCGCAGGTAAATCGGCAATCAATTTTAAATTACCCGAACCTGGGGCAGTAGCCCAGGCCTGGGCGGCAAATTTTGCTTTTTCACTGATCGCACTCAGGTCAGACCCGGCTGTAAGTACTTCAGCATGTGCTTTTGATGCGGTGAGGTAATCCATGGTTAGGTATGCTGGGATATGGATATTGAAACCTTCCAGCAAATTTGTAAAGTATTCACTCCATGAAATGGCGACCGCAATATTACCAATTGCATATTCCATTAAAAGATCCCAGCCAATGATCCAGGCAATAAGTTCACCAAAAGAAGCATAGGCATAAGTATATGCACTACCAGCAACCGGTATTCTTGAGGCAAATTCTGCATAACATAAAGCCGAGAAACCACAGGTAATGGCAGTGATAACAAATAAAATGCTAACCCCCGGACCGCCCTGAAAGGCTGCATTTCCGATCGTTGAAAAAATTCCGGCTCCAATAACAGCTGCAATACCCATTAGGGTAAGATCTTTTACAGTAAGAACCCGTTTTAATCCTTCAGCCTCAATTTCAGCATCAGAAAAACCTGCTTTCCGGTCTTTCATTATGAGCTCAATCGACTTTTTTCGAAACAGGTTTATGGACATAGACTCTGAAAATTGAATGGTTTAAGAATCAAACATAAAAATTATTTAGTTTTGATAGCGCATTCAAGCTAAATAATGAATAAAAGCCTCTCTGAAATCATCTACCGACAGCGATATTTCCTGATTCCTTTTTTGATAGTGGTGATCACAGGGTTTTCTCTGATGCTTGTGTTTTCTAAAACAGAACTTTTTTTATTGATTAACAACAAGCACAATCCTTTTTTCGATCAGTTTTTCAAATTGAATACCTGGCTGGGAGATGGCTGGATGATAATCACGGTAGTTTTTGGGATGCTATTTTTTAAATATCGCTATGCTGTACTCACATCACTTGCCTATGCCTACAGTTCTTTGGCCGTTCAGATTCTCAAAAGACTATTCAATGCTCCAAGACCTGTTAAGTTTTTTGAGGACATCGCACCAATAAGAACAATTGATGGTTATGCAATGCATGAATGGAATAGTTTTCCTTCCGGACATACAGCTTCAGCATTTACTCTTGCTGTTGTGTTATCCTATATACTTCCATATAAACATAGCTATTGGATCCTTCTCCCACTTGCAGCATTAACGGCATTTTCTAGGGTTTATCTGGCACAACATTTTATGGAAGATATTATTACAGGTTCTT
>JBIIWE010000206.1:0-5009 GCA_044339075.1 Daejeonella sp.
AAAATGGGCCATCTTCCTGATCCTTACATTTGTTTTGATCATCGCAATCTTTAATATTATCGGATCATTAACTATGTTGGTTATCGATAAACGTAAAGATATTGCCATTTTGAGCAGCCTGGGGGCAGATAAATCATTGATCAGGGGCATTTTCTTCATTGAAGGAATGATGATCTCCATGCTGGGATGTGTTCTTGGGATGTTTGCCGGATTAGTCTTTATCCTGCTTCAGCAGCAATTTGGTTTTATTGCCATGTCGGGTGCAAATCTGATGATCGATACCTATCCGGTTGGGATCAAGCCGACTGATTTTATTCTTGTATTTGGAACCGTTTTGCTGGTTTCTGTGATTGCTTCTGCTATCTCATCCAGACTAAGTGTGAAGAATTCAATGAATTTGAGGGATGATTTGTAGATCTTTTTTTATTATTAAATTGACACAATGAACCTAATCTAGTTACCATTAATCATTAAGCAATGAAGAAACTCATCTTAAACCTATTATTACTAATTTTTGTTGTTTCCTTGAATTCTTGTGCTACCATTATTGGAGGCAAAGTCACTGAATATCAAAGAAGAAAGCCATTGGCCGGTGAATCTTCACGCAAGATTCGTGGGGTTGCCTTAGTAGCAGATATACTATTATTCTGGCCCGGAGCAATAGTGGATTTTGCAACAGGAGCTATTTACCAGCCAGACAAGGGGACTGAAGTGAAAAAGGCTGATACTAATGAGCCTAAAACGTTGTAGAATCAAGAGTCATTCTGTCTGTGGGGTTTTTATCGATTATTAAAATTGATTTTCCGGCACAACATTAATTTGCTGTTTTATAGTTTAAGAACTATGCTAAACTGTCCGGACAGATCGAATTATAAAAACTTCCCCGGTACCAGATAATTTTTTACGTAATCTTTAATACCATTTTCCAGACTGTAAAAATCCTGACTATACCCAATGGAGCGAAGTTTTTCCATGTTGGCTTCGGTGAAGTACTGGTATTTTTCGCGGATATCTTCTGGAGTAGGCACAAAAGAGATAAATGGTTCCTTGCCTAAGGCCTTAAATGTTCCCTTTGCCAGGTCAAGAAATGTTCTAGCCTTGCCTGTTCCAAGGTTATAAATACCCGAATCTTTACGGTGGTGCATCAGAAAATACAAGACGTTTACCACATCTTTGACATAAATAAAATCACGCATCTGTTCACCATCTTTAAAATCAGGATTATGTGATTGGAATAATTTCATAGAGCCTGTTTCCCGGATCTGATTGAACGTATGAAATATCACAGATGCCATTCTTCCCTTATGATTTTCATTAGGGCCATACACATTGAAAAACTTTAATCCTGCCCAGAAATATGGTTTTTTCGTTTGTTTTAAAGCCCAAATATCGAAATCATTTTTCGAATCGCCGTAGGGGTTTAGTGGTTTCAGCATTGGAATCTTAGATTCATCATCATCGTATCCCTCTTCCCCTAATCCGTAGGTAGCGGCTGAAGAAGCATAAACGAGCGGAAGTCCAAATTCAGTGCAAATATTCCAGACAGTCTTGGTATAATCCAGGTTCAGACGATTGAATAATTCTCTGTTCATTTCTGTGGTATCGGTACGTGCACCAATATGAAACACAAACTGAACATGCAAATGGTTTTCACGCAGCCACTCTGCGAAATCATCCCTGTTTACCTGTTTCGAGAAACGTTTACCTTCAAAATTTTTATTCTTATTTTCAATGGAAAAATCATCTACCAGCACCAGGTCATAAAAACCTTCATTGTTTAATTTTTGAACCAAACAACTTCCGATAAATCCTGCTGCACCTGTAATAATGATCATGCTAAATGATTAAGTCTATTTGTACAATTATAAGAATAAGTTTTGTTTCGTTTCTGGGATGATTCCGATTTTATGTGCC
The DNA here is from genome assembly GCA_044339075.1 of Daejeonella sp. Taxonomy (GTDB): domain Bacteria; phylum Bacteroidota; class Bacteroidia; order Sphingobacteriales; family Sphingobacteriaceae; genus Daejeonella. Next base: position 1,915 of record JBIIWE010000206.1, read on the forward strand.
TCATCAAAGAAGGTTTGAACGGCCTTTCTTCCAACCTCACCCAAATCAATAGAAAATTTGTTTACGTACAATTCTATGTGTTTGTTGATCACCTCTTTACTCATTTCCTGCGAAAGTGTGCAGATAAAATCCATTCCGGATTCCGGATGATCAAAAGCATATTGAACACTTCGTTTAATGATGCGGTTTACTTTTTGTTTTATTTCTTCGGGAAGCTCTCTTTTGACCATAATGCCACCTAAGGGAATCGGTCCCTGCGTGAGATCTTCCCAAAATTCGCCTAAATCGATGATCTTTTTCAGACCTTTTTCCTGATAGGTGAATCGATTTTCATGGATGATCACACCCATATCGATCTCATGGTTTAGCAAGGCCGATTCAATTTCATTGAATTTCATCTCAATCTTATTTTTCGCTTCAGGGAAGGCTAGGCTGAGAAGAAAATTGGCAGTAGTGTATTTGCCGGGAATGCCAATTCGGAGGTTTGAAGTCTGAGGTTTGAGGTTTGAAGTCTGAGGTTTGAGGTTGGAAGTCTGAGGTTTGAGGTCTGAGGTCTGAGGTTGCAGGTTGGAGGTTGGAGGTTGGAGATCTGACACGAAATCAGCTGAAATATAATCTTCATTATTACAGATGAGTAATGGGCCAACTCCAAATCCTAGAGCACTTCCTGCATGAAGCAACACATAGTTTTCAGTAAGATAGGCATAGGCATGATAGCTCAGTTTGGTGATATCGAGGTCTGCCCTGAATGCTTTTTGATTAAGTGTTTCGACATCATCAAATACCACATCGAAACTCAAGCCTTCGGTATCGATCTTCTGATGGATCATGGCATCGAAAATAAAGGTATCGTTAGGGCAGGGAGAAAATCCGAGGCTTAATTTCATGAATCAAAAAGATGTATCAGCGTATCATTTAACGTATTCACTGCAAGTTCAATTTTCCAGTTCTCGCGGTTGCGCCGTTCTACAAAATTAGAAATGGCCCGGATTTGAATACATGGGGTATGTGATTGTTCGCAGGCATAAAAGAATGCTGCACCTTCCATACTTTCAATTTCCGGATTGAAATGGGCAATGGTTTTTAAAATGGAAAATTCATTTCCATGTACTTTATTGACAGTAATTGCTTTCACTTCCTGCAGGTTTCTGTGGTTTGTAAAAGAAGGATGGGGATTTGATAAATAGGTGCTCTTGCCAAGTCCGAGTATTTCCATAGATAAAAATTCATCTCCATCTTCAGCGCCCAACTCAACAAATATATCTTCTTTAACCAGGCAAATATCTCCGGGTTTAAGATTGGGATTAAAACTCCCTGCAATGCCGGCGTTTATGGCCAGGTCAAAATGTTCTTCTGAAAAGGCTTTGCCCAATGAAAATGCAGTGGGTACCATGCCAGCACCTGTTAGGAGTACTTTTATCTGGTATTTCCGTATCGTTTTTTCATATGGGGGCACATCACTGAAGGAGAAATGTGTCAGAAAGGGTTCTATCTCGGCCCTGGTTGCGGCAACAAGTAGTATTTTCATGCTGCAATTTACGCAATTCGCGTCATTTGTGCTTAAGGATTTTTTGTGCATAACCTTTCGATTTTAAGCATAAACTAAAATAACCGGTTCACATACTTTGCGATGCACAGCTAAAATGAATATTCTTACAATCCCTTCTATAAGCGCTCTTTTTTAAAAATAAAACCCTAATTGTGTTTCCACATTTGTCATATCAACCACGATTGGGTCCTTCTGACCATCAGATATAAACAATCCACATAGATCATAGTTATTCAGATCTATAATATTGTAACCAGAATTAGCTGTTATAAATCGGAGGTATCTTGCATTGATAACCTCTGTAACCTTGATTTTAGGATAATATTTTTTTAAAACATCTCTTGAATATTTCATCTGGTAAAAGCAATCATGTTGTATGCTATCAAATACTTTTTTACCGTTTCTTTCTATGTATTTTTCTGATTGCACTTTATCGGTATTAAAAAAAACAGCAGCCGGGAAATCTATAGTGATAGTGTCTTTAAAGCTGCTGGATGGCTTTCCTTGTATGATTCTGACTGAATCAGTTTCAGTGGGTAGAACTTCTTTATTTTGTAGATTATTTGTGCAGGAATTTGAAAACAGAATGAACACGAGTATTGGGATGTAGTTTATCAGGCTTTTAATTCCATATTCAATCTTCATGTCCGAAATCTTCATGTCCAAAATTAAAATATTTGAGAAGAGCATCCCCCAAAAATAGGTATCTCCGTGTAATTACTAATAGAAAAAACCAACCGTCCTTTTTGTCGGGCCGGTTGGTTTTTCACAGATAAAAAATTTGATTCTATTCTAATTTTAGTAGTTCCATAACCTGGTTATATTGAATCCGATAAGGAATTTACCACCTTTTACCTTTGTGCCGTCTGCTGTAGTATAGTTAAAAGGGCTATTGTTGTTGTAAAGGTTGTTTCTTTGCTGATTTAGTGTAGAATAGTTACCCATAAACAATTGGAAGGAGTGGTTACTGGTGTTAAATTCAAGTCCGAATGACAAATTAGGATTTGGATTTTTAGTATTATGTTTTGTAAGGGGCTGATCGTAGTTAACAATTACGGAAGTTACTTGAGTTAATTTGTATCTGCCTGAGATCGCCATTGCAAAATGATCAAATTTCATCTCTCTGAATATTTCTTTTCCAGTACTATCATTTTTTGTGTAGAATCCATTCACAGAGTTCTGATGAGACATACTGGGAGCAACTTGTATTGAAAACTTTTCTGTTACTTTTCTTGCTATGATTATTTGATTAAAGGAAGAAATACGTTCTGAATTGAATTTAAAAATACTGTTATCCACATCTTTTCTTGTGTCATAGGATAAATTTCCATAATAGGTTATACTCACAGGATATTTTCCTTTCGTTTGTTTAATGATAGAGTATTTAGCATTTCCGTCCCATAACATATGATCTTTGGTAATTCCAAAACCGATATACAGATTCGTAATTGGAGCATAGTTTACACCGAGCCTAATGTTGGAGGGCGCAAAGAAGCCCCAGAAATCATCATATCCCTTGTTTACAGTTCCAAATCTGTGCATAATA
>JBIIWE010000288.1:0-4185 GCA_044339075.1 Daejeonella sp.
AAAGGATGGTTCTATCGTAAATAAAATCATTGAAACAACTGTTGGACGTGTTCTGTTTAACCAGAGAGTTCCGGTAGAAGTTGGATATATTAATGAACTTCTTACCAAGAAATCACTTCGTGATATCATTGGTGATGTTGTGAAAAACACTGGTATGGCTCGTGCAGCACAGTTTCTTGATGATATCAAGGAATTAGGTTTCCAAATGGCATTCCAGGGTGGTCTTTCCTTTAACCTTCAGGATCTTAATATTCCTGCAGAAAAGGCTCACCTGATCGAGCAGGCAAGTAAGGAAGTTGAAGAAGTAATGAATAACTATAACATGGGTTTCATTACCAACAACGAACGTTACAACCAGATCATCGATATCTGGACTCGTATCAATAACCGTTTGACTGCCAATGTAATGAATCAGCTTTCGAGCGATAATCAGGGCTTCAATTCGGTTTATATGATGCTTGATTCAGGAGCCCGTGGTTCGAAAGAGCAAATTCGTCAGTTATGCGGTATGCGTGGTTTGATGGCTAAGCCTCAGAAATCAGGTTCAGGTGGTGAGATCATTGAAAATCCAATCCTTTCTAACTTTAAAGAAGGATTATCGGTATTAGAGTATTTCATTTCAACTCACGGTGCTCGTAAAGGTTTGGCTGATACGGCATTGAAGACTGCGGATGCGGGTTACTTAACTCGTCGTTTGCATGATGTTGCTCAGGATATGATTGTTGGTGAGACTGATTGTGGTACATTAAGAGGAATTTATACAACTGCATTGAAAGATAATGAAGATGTTGTTGAGCCTTTATATGACCGTATTTTAGGTAGAACCAGTTTGCATGATGTTTATGATCCATTGACTAATGAATTATTAGTTTCTGCTGGTGAAGATATTGAAGAGCATGTTGCTGTTAAAATTGAAAACTCTCCACTTGAGGGAATAGAAATTCGTTCAGTTCTTACTTGCGAAAGTAAGCGTGGTGTTTGTGGTTTATGTTACGGACGTAACCTTGCAACCGGTAAACGTGTGCAGATGGGTGAGGCTGTTGGTGTAATTGCAGCTCAGTCTATTGGTGAGCCGGGAACACAGTTGACATTACGTACATTCCACGTGGGTGGTACTGCTTCGAACATTGCTGCGGAATCTCAGATCAATGCTAAGTTTGATGGAGTAATTGAGTTTGAAAATGTTAGGACTGTAAGTCACGAAACTACAGAAGGAACCCTTGAAGTTGTTTTAGGACGTTCAGGTGAATTCCGTATCGTTGAGCCAGGTACCAACAAAATGATCATGTCTAACAACATTCCTTACGGTGCATTTTTGTATGTTAAGGATGGTTCTAAGATAGCTAAAGGCGACAAGATTTGTAGCTGGGATCCATATAATGCGGTTATCATCTCAGAATTTGAAGGTAAGGCTGAATTTGAGGCAATCATCGAAGGTGTTACCTTCCGTGAAGAATCTGATGAGCAAACCGGTCACAGAGAGAAAGTTATTATTGACACCCGTGATAAAACCAAGAATCCAGTTATCCGTGTAGCGGATAAAAAGGGTAATGGTATTAAAGGATATAACATTCCTGTAGGTGCACACATTGCTGTTGAAGAGAATGAAAAAGTGAAAATCGGACAGATTATTGCTAAAATTCCTCGTTCAACTGGTAAAACAAGGGATATTACTGGTGGTTTACCTCGTGTAACTGAGTTATTCGAAGCCCGTAATCCATCAAACCCTGCAGTTGTTACGGAAATAGATGGTGTTGTAACTTTAGGTGGTGTTAAGCGTGGTAATCGCGAAATGTCAATCGAATCTAAAGATGGTCAGATTAAAAAATACCTTGTTCCATTGTCTAAGCACATCCTGGTTCAGGATAATGACTTTGTGAAAGCTGGTATGCCTTTATCGGATGGTTCAATTTCACCTGCTGATATATTATCAATCAAAGGACCAGCAGCGGTTCAGGAATACCTTGTTAATGGTATTCAGGAAGTATATCGTTTGCAAGGTGTGAAGATCAATGATAAGCACTTTGAAACCATCGTTCACCAAATGATGCAGAAAGTAATGATTGAAGATGCCGGTGATACCCGTTTCCTTGAAAAGGAATTGGTTGATCGTTGGGATTTCCAATTGGAGAACGATGAGATCTATGATAAGAGAGTTGTAATCGATCCGGGAGAATCAGTTAATCTGAAACCTGGTCAGATCATTTCTGTACGTAAATTAAGAGATGAAAATTCTGTTCTTAAGCGTAAGGATTTGAAGCTTGTTGAAACTCGTGATGCAATTGCAGCCACCTCAAGCCAAATGTTGCAGGGTATCACCCGTGCTTCATTAGGAACTAAATCATTCATCTCTGCAGCTTCCTTCCAGGAAACTACAAAGGTATTGAATGAGGCAGCGATCAGTGGAAAACGTGATAATCTGTTAGGTTTGAAAGAGAATGTGATCGTAGGTCACTTGATTCCTTCTGGAACAGGTTTACGTCAATACGAACGTATTATTGTAGGTTCACAAGATGAATATGATAAATTAATGGCTTCCAAACAGGAAGAAGTGGAGGCTTAATTCACACCATTTTTCACTAAAAAGTCCTTCTGAAAAGAAGGACTTTTTTTATTTCATTAAAAATGAGTTCATAATTAATAACTTTATAGAATGGAAGAACAAAACATTGAAAATCAATTAAACATTGAGCTTTCTGAAGAAGTTGCAGAAGGCATATACTCCAACCTAGCGGTTATCACTCATTCCAATACAGAGTTTGTTTTAGATTTTATCCGGGTTATGCCTGGGGTTCCTAAAGCCCGTGTAAAATCGAGGATTGTATTAACTCCGGAGCATGCAAAGCGATTTCTGGTTGCACTTGAAGAAAATATTGAAAAATTTGAAGCCCTGAATGGTCGCATTAAGATCAATGAAGGTCAGCCAGGTATACCTATGAATTTTGGAGGCCCTACAGCACAAGCATAAATTGAGAAAGCATCTTAATAAATTGGTGTTTGGGAGTCACGACCCTGAAAAATTTAAAATTCCGCCCTCTACGCCGCATTTTAAAAAAATCAGTAATGTGTGGAATAGCTCACATTATCATGATTTTGGTATTGAGCGTTTCGTCAGGTTGTTTTTGGTTAGCTCAAAGATTTTCTTCCCGGGAATTTATATTGAACTGCTAAGCCGAAATTTGCCTGCTCATTCTAAGAAAATTTATGGTGAGTTTTATGTTGTTTTTAAAACTGTGATGCCATTTATTATGCTTTTTTACAGTCTTTGGGATCATTATTGGCTCTACGTATTTAATATTTATCTACTAATAGAGACTTTTTTACACGTTTTCCATAAAATATTTCTACCGGAGCATAATTATGGGAAATTAGCAAATAGGTCGATTATCCTTCTCTTTTTTAACTTCTTTGAAGTTATAGCTTCATTCGGGGTGTTATATGCCGCCGGAAATTATCTTAATCAACCGATTTCAACATGGATAGATGCGCTATATTTTAGTTTTATAACTGGTGTTACGATTGGTTATGGAGATTTTTACCCTATAAATGAGACTGGGAAAATTTTGGTGATGGTTCAGGTGATGAGCACCATCTCTTTTTTATTCTTGTTCTTTAATTTTTTTGCACCACGGTCCCACGATACTAAAGATTGGAATTCAGGTGATGAATAATTGAATCGAGCTCATCAGGCTTGTGCCATTTTATATCTTCAGACTTTTTGAACCAGGTTATTTGCCTTTTAGCAAATCTTCTTGTATTTTGTTTGATCTTCTCAATAGCATCTTCTCTAGTGCTTTTGCCATCCAGGTAATTGAAGATTTCAGAATATCCAACAGTATTCAATGGGTTTAAATGTCTGTATGTTTTCAGGCTTTCAACCTCTTCGATCAAGCCATCTTCAACCATTTGATCAACGCGAAGGTTTATTCTTTCATATAATTTATCGCGATCGGAATTAAGCCCTATTTTGACTATATTAAATGGTCTTTGCTTTTTAATATTAGTTCTTAATGATGAAAATGTTTTTCCAGAACTCTCAAATACTTCTAAAGCCCTGATAATGCGTTGCGGATTGAAGATATCGACTTCATTAAAGTAAATTGGGTCAATTTTTTTTAGCTGATCCTGCAGGAACTTAATTCCCTTTTCCTCTAAAATTTTATTAAAATAGGCGCGGATTTCTTC
>JBIIWE010000207.1:0-4980 GCA_044339075.1 Daejeonella sp.
TTGAGAGTGATTGTCCAGATTTGATTGAAGTATTACGTGCAAGTGCCCGTGCCAGGCTATCTCGCTTATTGAGTTTTAATGTACTTTGGTTATTCTTAAACCCTTCTAAAAGGTGTTCTAGTATCTCAAGCTCGCTGATATTTGTGCCAATATCTGCTGGTACTCCTTCAATGATCATCGTGTTTTTTCCAAATTCACGTATTTGAAATCCAAGGGATTGAATGTCCGTTAATAGTTCTTTGACCAGCTCAAAATCTACTGCATTGAGGGTTACTGTTTGCGGAAATAAACTCTGCTGACTGGCACCCTGTCTGCTTTCGAGGTGCTCCAGGAAACGCTCGAACAGAATGCGTTCATGGGCTGCCTGCTGGTCGATCAGCATGAAACCAGACTTGATCTGCGAAATGATGAAACGATTATGCAGCTGAAATATCTGTTTCCCAATACTCTTGAATACCTGGCTTCCAATCTCAACCTGACGATTCCCGTCAAGCTCCAGCCCATTTTGTTCTCCTTCGGGCTGAACAATTTCGTATAATGAGCCCCAGTTTTTGGTAAGGGTCTTTCTTTCTTCCTGACTATTTCTTAGAAAGGGGATCTCCCGCTCCTTTTTTTCTGAGCTGAAAGGATTGAAATCTGGATTGAATGCAATTGAAGGTGGTACAATGTCTTCATGTGCTTTGGGACTGATCATCTGGCTGAAGCCTGTTTCTTGATTGAAGTCTAGCGTCGGACTAATATTATACCTTCCCAGAGATCGTTTTACCGCCGATCGTATAATGGCATAGATCGATTTTTCGTCCTGGTACTTGATCTCCGTTTTTGTTGGATGCACATTGATATCGATCTTGGATGGATCAATCTCAATAAATAGAACATAAAGTGGATAGCTGTCGGCGCTTAATACCTCTTCAAAGGCATTCAGGACGGCATGATTAAGGTAAGGATCTTTTATAAAGCGATTATTGACAAAGAAGAACTGCTCGCCCCGCGTTTTTTTTGCGAACTCAGGCTTGCCAATATATCCTTTCAAGTCAATGATGGATGTTGTTTCTTCAACCGGCACTAATTTCTGGTTATAGGCATTACCAAAAAGATGGATGATCCGCTGCCTCAAACTTCCCTTTGGCAAATGAAATACCTCAGTTCCATCCTGGTGCAGGGTAAAAAATATATCCGGATTGGCCAGAGCAACACGCTGAAATTCATCATTGAGGTGACGGATCTCAACCGGATTCCCCTTCAAGAAATTACGGCGTGCCGGGGTATTATAAAAAAGATTTTTTACACTTATGCTTGTCCCGGGCATGGTAGAAACGGGCTCCTGACTGATGATCTCTGACCCTTCGATGCGGATACAGGTTCCCAGCTCATCCTCATGGCGGCGTGTTTTTAACTCAACCTGCGCAATGGCAGCGATCGAGGCCATGGCTTCTCCCCTGAAACCCATAGTACGTATAGCAAATAGGTCTTCGGCTTTACGAATTTTAGAAGTAGCATGGCGTTCAAAGCACATGCGTGCATCGGTCAGGCTCATCCCACAGCCATTATCAATTACCTGGATAAGAGATTTTCCGGCATCCTTGATCAGTACCTGGATCTTATCGGCACCTGAATCAATGGCATTTTCAATAAGTTCTTTTAGTGCCGAGGCTGGCCTTTGCACCACTTCTCCAGCTGCAATCTGATTGGCGACCGAATCGGGTAAAAGCTTGATGATATCAGTCAAAATAGTTCAGTTTATTTCTTTCTTACATACACCCAAGGGTGATACGTAACATAGTAAAATTCTTCTGAAAACACTTAGGAAATTATCAGATTTCTGATCTCTTGTTTTCAATTTTCAAAGATAAGGTCTTTTACTCTTAAGGTATGTATAATGTGGATAATGCTGGGGCTTAAAAAATAAATGAGTTTAATTCTATTTCTGCATTCATGCCTGCCGCCTCATTATTAAAATTGATTATTTAAAGACCATATTCTCTGCACATGATTTATATTTACCGATCAATTGATCACCTTATTTCAAAACTCCATGGCAAGGAATATTCTTTGGTTATTAATCTCTGTTTTTTTGTTTTCATGCAATTCGCAAAAGGAGGCTGATCTTATTGTTCATAACGGACTTGTTTATACGGTAGACGAACAGTTTTCTACGGTAGAGGCCTTCGCCGTTAAAGATGGAAAGATCCTTGAACTAGGCACTTCTGAAGATATTTTGAAAAAATATCAGGGTGAAAAGGTTGATGCTCAAGGCAAAACTATCTTTCCTGGATTTATTGATGGGCATGCTCACTTTTATGGTTATGGAGAAGGATTGCAGAACGCAGATCTAGTTGGGACAAAAAGCTGGGAAGAGATCCTTGAAAAGCTAAAGGCATTTAGTATTGAAAATGCAGATGGATGGATCATTGGCAGAGGTTGGGATCAAAATGACTGGTCTGTAAAAGAGTTTCCTGACAATCAAAAACTCAATGAACTCTTTCCAAACAGGCCGGTAATACTTACTCGGGTTGATGGTCATGCGGCCATTGCCAATACTTTTGCCTTAGAGCTTGCGGGACTAAAACCTGGTCAGAAGATTGGAGGTGGTGAAATTGAAACTGTCAAAGGAAAATTAACTGGAATATTGGTGGATAATGCTGAGGGATTGGTTTTTTCGAAGGTTCCACCTCCATCAGCAAAGCAGATTAGCGAATCGCTTTTAGATGCACAAAAGAATTGTTTTGCTGTGGGGCTTACCACCGTAACAGACTGTGGTATCAGCCATGAACTTATACCGGTGATCACAGATTTACAAAAAAATGGTCAGCTTAAAATGCGAATCTATGGAATGCTCTCAGACCAGAAGGCCAATTTTGAATATCTGTTCAGAACCGGTGCGATCAAAACTGATCGTTTAAATATTAGGTCGTTTAAAGTTTATATGGATGGGGCCTTGGGTTCTCGTGGCGCTTGTCTTTTGCAGCCTTATTCCGATAAACCAGGTACTTCAGGTTTTCTTTTGAGTGATAAAAAACATTTTGAGGAGGTGGCAATAAAAATAGCTGAAAAGGGCTTTCAAATGAATACCCATGCTATTGGCGATTCTGCTAACCGTGAGATCTTAAATGTATACAGAAGAGTTTTAAAGGGCAAGAACGATGCCCGCTGGCGTATTGAGCATGCTCAGGTAGTTAATGAGGCCGATTTTAAACTATTTGGCAATACGAGTGTGATTCCTTCTGTTCAAAGCACTCATGCAACTTCAGATATGTATTGGGCTGCCGATAGGCTCGGTTCTAAGCGGGTAAAAGGTGCCTATGCATTTAAACAATTGCTTGATCAGAATGGCTGGCTGATATTGGGTACAGATTTTCCTGTCGAAGATATTAATCCGATGCTAACCTTTTATGCTGCAGTTGTAAGGAAGGATATGAAAAATTATCCTGAAAATGGATATCAGATGGAAAATGCGCTTAGCCGAGAAGAAGCGATCAAAGGTATGACCATATGGGCAGCAAAAGGAAATTTTGAGGAAAAAGAAAAGGGTAGTCTGGAAGCGGGTAAGTTTGCAGATTTTGTTATCCTAGATCAGGATTTGATGAAAGCGGATGCGGCCTCGCTCTTTAAGACCAAAGTTTTAAAAACGTATTTAAATGGTGAAAATGTTTATTCTAAATAAATTATTGAGGTTAGGGCCTGCTTGTGCCCCTATTTGTCTTTTAGTTTTATTTTCTGTAAGCGCCTGTGCGCAGACTGCCGAGCATGTTAGAAATGAAGCTTTCTTGAAGGAAGAGAAAAATATTGAAAGATCAACAGTATTGCTTAATAATGAGGGGAAGCTGATTCCCCTAAAAGGTTTACAGGATCTGAACATAGCGAGTGTCAATATCGGTTCAGCATATGCATCTGAGTTCGATAGTATCTTAAATAAATATACTCAGATCAAGCGTTTTGAGTCTTCAGCATATAATTATGATATGCTAACCTTCAATGAGCTGAACGATGACCTTAAGTTTTACAATACAGTCATTATTCAGGTTACAGATCAGTCTTTAAATGATCCGCGAGCCATTCCTTTTTTACTGGATCTTCAATTGAATAAACAAATTGTTGTTTGCCTTTCTGGCGATGTTCAGAGTTTGAAATTATTAAATTTTTTAAAATCACCCCTGATCTGGTCAGAAAAGAAATCTGCCGGATATGCCAATTTTGCTGCTCAGCTTATTTTTGGAGGAGTAGGAGCAACAGCAAAACTCAGACAGGATATTTCTCCAAAATATAGGTCGGGATTGGGTTTTGAAAGTAGCATAAACAGATTAAAATATACAGTTCCGGAGGAGGTGGGGATCAATAGTGCAGTCCTGAAGGGAATAGACGATATCGCTGCCGAAGCCATCCGATCAAAAGCAGCTCCTGGTGCGGTTGTTATGGTGGTACTTGACGGTAAGGTGATTTATAATAAGGCCTTTGGTACCAGAACCTATACAGACAGCACACCTACCCGGATCAATGATATCTATGATCTGGCATCAGTAACAAAAACTTCCGCTACAACAATGGCTGTTATGCGGCTTTTTGAGCAGGAAAAGTTAAAGCTTGATACCAATGTGGGAGCGTATATTCCAAAGGCTCGCAATACTAATAAAACGGATATCTCTGTCCGTGAAGTGATGCTTCATCAGGCAGGTTTTATTCCGTTCATTCCCTTTTACAGAAACCTGTCGGAAAGTGATTATAGTCGCGATTCAACAGCAGCCTTTCCAACCAAGGTGGCAGATAATTATTTTATCAGAAAAGGATACTTTGCGCAGGTAATGTGGCCTCAGATGCTGAACTCCACTCTGGCGAACCGTGGAAAATATGTTTACAGTGATTTGAGCATGTATTTCATGAAGGAAATGGTTGAGAGACAATCCGGTAAGCATATGGAAAATTATGTCATGGATCAATTTTATAAGCCTCTTGGGATGACCAGAGCCGGTTTTAATCCGCGTC
>JBIIWE010000208.1:0-4979 GCA_044339075.1 Daejeonella sp.
TCTTTGTTTTGGGTATTGCTAGAGGAATAAAAATGAAAACGTTAATGGATAAATCAGCTTTATCCTTAAATGCCGTTACAACAATACTATTGCTAATTGCAGCTGGTGGTGCATTTAAACAAATATTGATGGATAGTGGCACAGGTAATGCCATAGTTGGCTTTTTTAAAGATTCCACCTTATCGCCACTTTTACTCGGATGGCTAATTGCTACACTTCTAAGAATAGCAGTAGGCTCAGCAACAGTTGCAGGATTAACCGCAGCTGGAATTGTACAACCATTGATTGGCCCTATGCAAGTTAATCCTGAGCTAATGGTACTCTCCATTGGTGCTGGTAGCTTAATGTGTTCTCATGTAAATGATACCGGATTCTGGATTTTTAAAGAATATTTCGGATTAAGCGTAAAGGATACTTTTAAAACATGGACCATAATGGAAACTATCGTAGGAATTATGGGATTATTTGGAGTATTAGCCTTAAGTATATTTTTGTAAACTGCACTCAATAATCTGCATAAATCTTGTATTTTTTTGCTCGGTTTTTAACACTAAAAACATGAAAACAATCCTTCTATTTTGTTCTATATTTCTTTTTTCATTTTTTGTAAATGGACAAACAAGCGCCGATCTGCTTATTCTAAATGGAAGAATTTATGACGGCACAGGAAATTCCTGGTATTATGGTGATCTGGCAGTGAAAGATGGTAAGATTATCAAAACCGGACGTATAACTGATATCCAGGCAAAAAAGACCATTGATGCCAAAGGCTTGATCGTAGCCCCTGGTTTTATTGATGTTCATGGACATATTGAAGGTGGAATTGTTACAACTCCCACGGCTAATAACTATATTTTTGATGGCGTAACAACTGTTATTACAGGCAATTGCGGGGGGTCGGCTGAAAATATTGGCTCTTTTTTTCAGGAGATCAATACAATCAGGCCTTCCATTAATGTGGCTACTCTATTCGGGCATAATACCGTCCGGGCACAGGTCATGAACAGAGATAAAAGAACTCCCACAGATCTGGAGCAGAAAAAAATGGAAGGTCTGGTAGAACAAGCTATGAAACAAGGTGCTGTTGGTTTGTCCACAGGATTAATCTATATCCCAGGTACATTCGCCAAAACGGAAGAGGTTAGCGGACTTGCCAAAGCAGCCGGAAAATATAAGGGTGTTTACGCATCTCATATACGAAATGAGGAAAATAGTATAGTTGATGCCGTAAATGAGGCAATCAATATAGGTAAGGAAGCCAATATTCCTGTACAGATCTCTCACTTTAAGATTGGGGGTAAATCAAATTGGGGTAAATCAAACATCACACTCGGCTTAGTGAAACAAGCCCGTCTTGACGGTTGGGATGTTACGATCGACCAATATCCATACACAGCAAGCAGTACGAATCTGGGAATACGATTACCGGACTGGGTATTTGCAGGTGGAAACGATAGCATGAAGGTCCGTTTGAACAACCCGCTTATACGGACTCAAATCAAAAAGGAAATGCTTCAGCAGTTAGCAGGCTATAAATTTCCTAATTACAGCTATGCAGTTGTAGCTAACTATCCTTCAGACACCACTTATAATGGAAAGAATATCTCAGAAATCAATAAGCTGATGGGCAGAAAGGCAAAAGTTAAATTTGAAGCCGAAACCATTATGGATATGGTTGAAAAAGGAGGCGCCCAAATGGTATATAACAGCATGAATGAAGCTGACGTAAAAAACATCATGCAATATCCATTCAGCATGTTTGGTGCTGATGCCGGTGTTCCTGTACCAGGGCGCGGAATGCCACATCCACGCGGATATGGTACCAATGCAAGGGTTTTAGGCAAATATGTCAGAGATGAAAAAGTGCTTTCCATGGAGGATGCAATCCGCAGGATGACCTCATTAGCTGCACAAAAATTCGGGTTAAATGATAGGGGACTCTTGCTGCCAAATTATGCTGCTGATATCGTGATATTCAGTGAATCAGAAGTAAACGACATGGCTACTTTTCAAAAACCACATGCCTACTCCAAAGGGTTTAAATATGTAGTTGTGAATGGAGAGTTAGTGGTTGAAAAGGAGAAACATTTAGGTACTAGAAGTGGGAAAGCGCTGTATGGGCAGGGGTATGTGGAGTGAGGGGGGGGCTGTTGTCTGTTGTCTGTTATCTGTTGACTGAGGTATGAAGTATGAGGTCTGAGGTCTGAGGTCTGAGGTCTGAAAAGAGCAGAAAATCTCAAATTAGCACTACCCAGTCTTGGTTCTTGGTTCTTGGTTCTTGGCTCTGTTGTCTGTTATCTGTTGTCTGTTATCTGAGGCATGAGGTATGAGGTCTTAAAGAAGCAGAAATTTTCAAATTAGGCCTAAAAGTCTTTGATCTTGGTTCTTGGCTCTTGGTTCTGTTGTCTGTTGTCTGAGGTATGAGGCATGAGGTCCGATGTCTGAAAGAAGCAGAAAATTTCAAATCAGCCCTAATAGTCTTGGTTCTTGGCTCTGTTGTCTGAGGTATGAAGTATGAGGTCTTAAAGAAGCAGAAATTTTCAAATTAGGCCTAAAAGTCTTTGATCTTGGTTCTTGGCTCTTGGTTCCTGGTTCTTGGTTCATGGTTCATGGTTCTTGACCCGATAACAGTTAATATATATACTTTAAAACCGAATAACAAAATCTTCTTTCGCCTGTGCTTTTCTGACGAAAACTAGTCCGATTTGGAAAAGATCAATTGTTACACTGACTTCGGAATGTTCTTTGATCTGTGTCCAGGCTTCTTTCATTCCTTCACTCCAGTAGATATCGTCAAATATCATTATTGAGTCCTCGCTTAGCTTTGGCAAACACCACCTAAAATAGTTCAGAATAGCTTCTTTAGGGTATTTGCCATTGATTAATACGAAATCGAGCTCAGTAATATTTCTAATGACATCTGGAAACAGCTCATCAAAATTCCCGACAAGGAGTTCTGAATTTTGAATGTGGAGCTTATCAAGATTTTCAAGGGCAATGGCTGCGGTTTCAGGACATCCTTCGATACTTATAACCCTTGCATTGGGGGCAGCTTTCGCAAGGTATGCTGTCGTAATGCCTAAGCAGGTACCCAATTCAATAATATTTGATGGATTTATATCTGCTGCAAGGCGATGGATGAGCTGATCTACCTTGGCGGGCTTTAAAGTATTCCTCACTAATGCGCTGACCTTCTTTTGTTTGTTCTTGTTAAGAAGTGAACCAGCACCAGGATCGGCAATATTTATGTTGCGCACATCAAGTAATAGTTCAGACCGTAATTTCTCAATATCAGAGTAAACCTTTTTGGCATGAAAATCGTAGATAACTTTATCAACCAGGCGGTAGGCAAAGGGTGAATGTACACCATGCCGGGTTTTAGCTTTTAATCGATGTTTAAGGTAATCTACCGCCAGTTGGAGATTTATCATGGGGCTAAAGATAGTTTTCAGATGTGAGATGTGAGATATGAGATTTGAGATAGAAGAAGCAAACAGCCAACAACCTCATTAGAACAAGCACATTTTTGAGTAAATTTGTAAATACAAATGAATGAAAAGGAAGTAGAATCTCTTATAAAATTGCTCGATGACCCGGATGTTGAAATATCCAGTCACGTAGAGAATAAGCTATTGTCTATTGGCAATGAGGTGATCGGCTATCTGGAAAATGCCTGGTCACATTCACTAGATGCGATCCTACAAGAGAGGATTGAAAATTTGGTACACAAGATCCAGTTCAGTAATGTTAAACAAGAACTGGAACTTTGGTATATCTCAGGATCATACGACCTGCTGCAGGGGATGCTAATCATCAATAAATATCAATACCCAGACCTAGATGAACAGAAGATAATCAATCAGATCGAAGATATTAAAAGAGATATCTGGATGCAGTTGATCTATGAAATGAGTGCGGTTGAAAAGGTAAAACTGATCAATAATATAATCTATGAAACTCATGGATTTTCAGGTAATACCAGCAACCATCAGGATCCTCAGAATTCATACCTAAGTCAGGTATTGGAGAGCAGAAAAGGAAATCAGATCCTTCTGGCAGTAATCTATTCGATTATTGCGCAAAAACTCGACATTCCAATCTACGGAGTTAACCTGCCTCAGCATTTCGTACTGGCCTATGTGGAGGAAGATCCATCCGAACTTAAAAGTAAATCGGAAAATGATTTAGAAAATAACATCTTGTTCTATATAAATGCATTTAATAAAGGTTTCCTTTTTGGAAGAAAAGATGTGGATGGATTCTTAAAACAACTTAATCTCAAACCTCAGCATCATTTCTATGAGCCTTGCAGTAATGTAGAGATCATTCAGCGGGTACTTCGAAACCTCATCAGCGCTTATGAAAAGCTATCAGCAGTAGATAAAGTTGCTGAAGTTGAAGAGATGCTGGGTATTTTTCCGGAACCGAAATAGGGAAAGGGGAAAGCTGAAAGCTGAAAGGGGAAAGCTGAAAGGATAAAGGAGGAAAGTGCAAGGAACAAAGACTTTTTGCAGTAATTTTTAATTAGTCTGTTGTCTGTTGTCTGTTGTCTGTTGTCAGTTGTCTGTTGTCAGTTGTCAGTTGTCAGTTGTCAGTTATCGGATTTTGGAAAATACAGTAAATTTCAAATTAGCACTGAATTGTCCTTGCTCTTGGTTCTTTGTTCTTGGTTCAATTAGGATGTTGTCTGTAATCAGATTTTGGAAAATACAGTAAATTTCAAATTAGCACTGAATTGTCTTGGTTCTTGGCTCTTGGTTCTTGGTTCTTATTCTTTGGTTCTGGCTTAATTATTCTGTTATCTGTTGTCAGCTTTCTGTTTTCTGTTGTCTGTTATCTGTTATCTGTTGTCAGATTTTTGGAAATACAGTAAATTTCAAATTAGCACTGAATTGTCCTTGCTCTTGGTTCTTGGTTCTTGGTTCAATTAGGATGTTGTCTGTAATCAGATTTTGGAAAATACAGTAAATTTCAAATTA
>JBIIWE010000209.1:0-4947 GCA_044339075.1 Daejeonella sp.
GTTCAAGAAAGAATCATTTCTATATTATTGAATAAGCTTAAGAAGGCATCTGTCCAATATAATATACAACGAATTGCGATTGCAGGTGGAGTCTCAGCTAATTCTGGTTTAAGAGCTGCGCTAAATGACTCGGCGGCAGACCTGAATTGGAAGGTTTATATTCCAAAGTTTGAATATTGTACGGATAACGCGGCCATGATCGCAATTGCGGGACATTATAAATTTCTTAAACAGGATTTTGTTGGTCAGGATATTGCTCCAATGGCCCGCATGCAGTTTTAATTTTTTTCATCCATAATATAAATTATTAAACACGAGATTTACTTCCTAAATAAATTATGAGCGCAGCAAGTATTATTTTCTTTTTAGTCTTCTTAATACCATTAACTGGATTGTTGATCTGGGTTATGCGTCAGGACAAACGCAAAGGTAAAATTGGTTTGTATGTCCTTGGTTTTATTGTGGTGGCTGGGGTCTGGTTCATGTACCTCATGACTAAGGGCAAATAGTATTGCTTAAATACATCATAATCCGTTATTTTTCTTTTATAAAACAAGCTTCCTTATATCTTGAGGCTTTTGTTTCTATGTTTTTTTCACTTGTTCAGGTTTAAAATAAATTTGCTTTAAACGATATTATTGACGAATTTGAATGCGGTTAATTAATTATTTATCAGCAAATTGGAGAACAAGGAAAAGGCCAAAAATTGAAATTCCTTTTGTAAAAAAAACAAAAAATACAATGAAAAAAATAAAGTCCTTTTTGCTAATTCTTCTACTCCTTATTGCTATCATTCAGGGTTTTGCCCAACCAGTGGAGCAGAATGTGAAGGTCATTGTGGCACCCGACCATACTGATTGGCAATATAAAACAGGAGAAAAGGTTAAGTTCACTATTTCTATTTTGCAGTATGGCAATCCTTTAAAGAATGTAAAGGTTAAATATGAACTTGGTCCTGAAAGGATGGTACCTGAGATGATAGATTCTATGCAATTGGCAGGTGGTCTTTATACAATTAATGCAGGGACAATGAAAATCCCTGGATTTTATCGTTGCATAGTTACTGCTGAGGTAAATGGTAAAAAATATAAAGGATTGGCTACTGTTGGTTTTGATGCAAACCAAATTAAGCCTGCAGCAGCTAGCAGTCCGGCAGACTTTATTCAGTTTTGGAATGATGCAAAGGCCGATTTGGCTAAAATACCTTTGGACGCGCGCATGACCTTATTGCCTGAGCGTTCAACTGAAAAGGTAAATGTGTATCATGTTAATCTTCAGAATTTTCTTTTAGGAAGCAGGCTATATGGAATTTTATGTGTTCCTAAAAAGGAAGGGAAATATCCTGCATTGCTTAGGGTTCCTGGTGCTGGTGTAAGGCCGTATAATGGAGATGTAGCCACTGCAGAGAAAGGAGTGATCACCATGGAGATTGGAATTCACGGAGTTCCTGTAATAATGGATCCGGTAGTCTATACAAATTTGGCTGCTGGAGCATTATCTGGTTATCAGGCATCAAACCTGGAAGATCGTGAGCGCTATTATTTTAAGAGGGTTTATATGGGGTGTGTTAGAGCGAATGATTTTTTAACATCCCTGCCTCAGTTTGATGGTTCCAACCTTGGAGTAACTGGTGGCAGTCAGGGTGGAGCTTTGTCTATTGTTACAGCAGCCTTGGATTCAAGAGTTAAGTTTTTAGGGGCTTATTATCCTGCACTAAGTGACCTTACCGGATTCATGATTGGTCGTGCAGGTGGATGGCCACATTTATTTAATAAGGATAATGTGAACACAGGAAGCACTCCTGACAAGGTAAAAACCACAGGTTATTATGATGTTGTGAATTTTGCGAAACTTATTAAAGTGCCGGGTATGTATAGCTGGGGTTTCAATGATGAAACTTGTCCGCCAACATCTATGCATGCTGCATACAATGTGATTACTGCCCCTAAATCTTTATTTTTGGCATTAGAAACAGGGCATTGGATGTATCCCGAACAAAAAGAAAATATGGATAAATGGTTACAAAAACAGCTTAAGGTGAATTAGAGTATGTATTTAAAATAATGGCATAAAAAAACCCGCTTGTGTTTAAAGCGGGTTTTTTATGTTTATACTTTTTCTTCGAGTTTATCGGCAGTAACTGTTGCTTTTATCTTAGCTTCCAGTTCATCCATCAGATCAGGATTGTCAAGTAACAGCTGTTTCACACCATCACGCCCCTGACCTAGTTTAGTATCACCGTAGCTAAACCATGATCCTGCTTTTTTAATGATCTCAAAATCAACACCAAGATCGATGATCTCTCCGGCTTTGGAAATTCCTTCTCCGAACATTACGTCAAACTCAGCAATTCGGAATGGAGGAGCCAATTTATTTTTGACCACTTTCACTTTTACTCTGTTTCCAGAAACTTCATCAGTATCCTTAATTTGAGAGATACGGCGAATATCTAAACGCACAGAGGCGTAAAATTTAAGTGCATTACCTCCTGTAGTTGTTTCCGGACTTCCAAACATAACTCCGATCTTATCACGAAGCTGGTTAATGAAAATACAGCAACATCCTGTTTTTGAAATAGTTCCGGTTAATTTACGTAAGGCTTGAGACATTAAACGCGCATGAAGACCCATTTTTGAATCTCCCATTTCACCTTCGATCTCAGCTTTTGGTACTAAGGCAGCAACAGAGTCAATAACAATTATATCAATAGCTCCTGAACGGATCAGGTTATCAGCAATTTCTAAAGCTTGTTCTCCATTGTCGGGTTGTGAGATCAACAGGTTCTCAATGTCAACACCAAGTTTACTGGCATAAAATTTATCAAAAGCATGTTCAGCATCAATGAAAGCAGCAATGCCTCCTTTTTTCTGTGCTTCAGCAATCGCATGAATAGCAAGGGTAGTTTTACCGGAAGATTCAGGACCATAGATCTCAATGACACGACCCTTAGGTAATCCACCAATTCCTAAAGCAATATCAAGGCTTATTGAACCAGTGGATATAGATTCAATGGCCTCAACTGCATTATCTCCTAATTTCATCACGGTGCCCTTACCGTATGATTTTTCAAGTTTATCTAGCGTTAGCTGTAAAGCTTTTAATTTATCTGCGTTGCTCATTATTTTAGTTTTATGTTCCCAAAAGTATAATTTATTTTTAAAAATACTAAAAATATTATCAAAAAAATTTTCTTTAAGTATTCTTGCTTTCTGAATACATCAATTAATTAGTTCAATTGATGGTAGTGCAGACTTACTTAACCTCAAATTTTTTTAATTTGACTGCAATTTTTCTGGTTTGTTGTTTCTTTTTTAGTTCACGCGATTTTTTCTGCTGAATTTTTTCTGCTTTTCGCAGCGCTCCTTCTGTCTGGCTTTGTTCATAATATTTACAAATAAGTGTTAGTGGACAGCTATTGCATTTCGGACTTCTTGCCAGGCAAACATATCTGCCATGTAAAATGAGCCAATGGTGTGCGATATGGATTTTTTCTTCTGGAAGGAAGTTTACCAGTTGTTTTTCTACGGCCAGAGGTGTTTTTGCATTTCTTGTAAGTCCAATCCGATTAGATACTCTGAATACATGCGTATCTACTGCCATTGCAGGGGCATTGAAAATTACTGAAGCTATTACATTTGCAGTTTTTCTGCCTACTCCCGGCATTGTTTGAAGATCTTCTATAGAAGAAGGCACTACACCATTAAAATTATTAACTAATTTTTTAGCCATTCCCACCAGATGCTTTGCTTTATTATTTGGATAACTTACGCTGCGTATATATTCAAAAACAAGCTCTGAAGTTGATTGCGCCAGACTTTCGGGAGTGGGGAAATGTTCAAATAACTTAGGAGTAACCTGATTGATGCGTTTGTCGGTACATTGTGCAGATAAAATCACTGCAACCAATAGCTGGTATGGGTTTTCGTATTGTAGTTCTGTCTCCGCTTCAGGCTGATGGGAAGAGAAATAGTCTACAAAATCTTTATATCTGTCTTTTCTTAGCACCCCACAAATATATGCCTGATTAATACAATTTTCTTTATTTAGGGTTCAAAAAAAAGCCAGTCCGAAGACTGGTTTTTAATTTTTTTAAATAGATTTTGAATAATTTACAAGATTGCTAATGGTATCCTGACTTGGATCTGTTGCCATTGCATTTAAACAGGGTTTAATAGCAGTATAAAAGGATTGCTCGTCTTCGCTAAGATCTTCTGCGTTAATATCTTTATTAACTTCTGTTTGTTGTAAAGAATTTGTTTTTGGAGTAGAGATTTCTATCATAAGCAATTTAAGTTTTTAATTTAAACGTACTTAATATAGGAATGTTTTATTTGAATTAAAATATATTTTACATATTCTTCAAACTTAATTCTCTGGTTAACATCATTTTGCGTAAGTTATTCAGTGCATATCGCATACGGCCAAGTGCAGTGTTAATACTTACCCCAGTTATATCTGATATTTCTTTAAAACTTAGTTCGCCAAAATGGCGCATGATCAATACTTCTTTCTGATCTGAGGGCAAGTGATGGATGAGTTCTCTTAGATCTTTGTGTGTTTGCTCACGAATGAGCTTATCTTCTGTGCTCTCATCATAAAATTTAATAAGCTCGAAAATGTCAAAACCATCAACAGTAGTTACCAATGGTTTACGCTTTTCTTTTCGGAAATGATCGATCACAAGATTATGTGCAATACGTATCACCCATGGAAGGAACTTCCCTTCCTCATTATATTTTCCTGCTTTTAGGGTATTAATAACCTTAATAAAAGTATCCTGAAAAATATCTTCTGCAAGATAGGAGTCTTTTACTAATAGATAAATGGACGTGTAGATTTTGGTTTTATGCCTTCGAATGAGTTCCTCCAGGCTTGGCTCGTGGCCAATCATGTATTTTTGTACCAGATCCTGGTCACTGATCGAATGAATAGTTATAGCACTCATAC
>JBIIWE010000210.1:0-4935 GCA_044339075.1 Daejeonella sp.
AATTGGAAGGTTTTAGTTATTCTATCAGCCATTCTGGCGATAGTACCTTGTTGGAAACAATACAGCTTATTGAATTAAATGGTGATATACTTTTCATACCTGCAGGTTTTGCTGAGGGGAATAATACCAAAGTTGCCTTTAAACTTATTTCTTCAGAAAATAATACTTTTGTTTTTGAGAATTAAGAGAATGATTTCCCTTCACGGATTGTTTATCGATCCTTATCAAAGGATAAAATTCTGGCATGGATTGAAGGGTCTGTTAATGGGCAATTCAAGAAAATAGAGTACCCTTATACAAGGGAAATCCCTTAAATAATTAGTCGGTATTTACCTGGGGTTATTTTGTTCATCGACTTAAAAAGACGAATGAATGAACTCGGACATTCAAAGCCAATGATTTCTACAATTTCATTGATGGTAAATTTAGAATTCTTTAACAGATATTTTGATCTGTCTATCTTTACCTGAATAAGGTATTGATGTGGAGATTTGCCATAAGCTTGTTTGAATGTTCGCAAAAGATGGTTGACCGATAAACAGGCATTTTGAGCAATATCTTCTAAATCTATATTTTTATTGTAGTTACTTATAATGTACTCTTTTGCTAGTGTCAGACGCTTTAAGATCTCTTCTTTGGTGCTTTTATTCAGAAATTTTAAATTTTCGGATTTGTTCAGCACCTCGTTTTTATAAACTTTAAAGTAGTTTATCAGGCAATGATGCAGATATTCATTCACCAGCAAATCATCCGGAGCTTCTTGTTCAAGCTGCTGCTTTAAATGCATGATATTATACTTCATGTCGCCATCAAAAGGATAAATAGTTTCCAGGAAGAAATTTTCTGACATTTCTTCGTTATCAAATGGCTCATTCAAAAGTTCATTTTGGGTTTTATGATGTGATCTGTAAAAATCTGATAGAAAAGTTGGAGAAAATGAAATGGATAGATTATTAACAGGAATATTGGAATCTACCATGCTAGAATAACTTGTTCCCTGGTTAATTGCAAGAAAACTATCTGGGAAAAGATTTAATTTTCTTCTGCCTATGTTATAGCCAGTATTTCCATTAAATACTGTTATTATTGAAAAATTACCGATATGCTCAGGATAATAGGCCTGCATTACCGTCTCACTTGATATCTGATTATTATTCTTAAGTACTCGTGTAAATTTCATGGCTAAAATGATTAATGCTTTTTTCAGTTTTCAGAATATGTTCTTTCTTCCAATAAAGTATAACGGTCATTATTTCCTAAAAAATCAACTTGTAATCCAGCAGGAGTATATTCAGGTCTGTTTACAAATTCGATTCCCGCAATCAGGTATTTGTGATAGTCTCTCAGGCAATCGTCGGTATGAACAATAATGTGTTTGATTTCAGGATCATTATCAAGTTCTTTTATGATCAATGTGATAGTTTTACCATGTATATCCTGAAGTGTAACTGGTTCCAGGAAAAACATTTTATCGAAATTTATTGTTTCTTCCAATTGAAAACTCATGCTCATTAAAATAAAATTAATAGCGTCTGATATTTTGTTGGCAAGATCAGGGATATAGCTTATCCGGATAGTAATTGGTTTACGGTCTGTTAGCTTTGGCTGATCTCTATTATTTTGGTTGGGGTTTAACATAGATTTCAGCTTTATAATTCCTCTAGCTTATTTTGTTTATATGACGCTTTCCATTACAAAATGTTGCGGGAAAAATCAAAAAAAGTGATTTTCGCATATTATGCAGTTCCAGTCAGGAATGAGGTATGCTATAAACCATATTTACTCCAATAATCCGTTCATTTGTATTAGATTTGTGTTAGAAATTATGAAAGATTTTAAAAATTATTATCTCATACAGGCAAGTCCTGAAGAGGTTTATCTGGCATTAACTAATCCCCTGACAATTACATTATGGACCGGTGCCGAAGCTGTTATGAGCACTGAACCCGGTTCAGAATTTTCTCTTTGGGATGACAGTATTGTCGGAAAAAATATAGAATTTATAGAAAATAAAAAAATAGTTCAGCAATGGTACTTTGGTGATCAGCCTGAAGAGTCAATTGTGACTTTTATTCTGCACCCTGATAAAAACGGGACTTCTTTGGAACTCCGGCATACAAATATTCCTGATTCCGATATTCAGGATATGATCGATGGCTGGAACTTGAACTATTTTGGCTCGCTTCAGGATTTTTATGAAGAGTAAGCCGAATAAACGATAATTAGTTTCAGTTTGAATATAAGCAACAATATTTTATTGTTTTTGTTTGCCTATTTATTAACCTGCCTCATTTTCTAAACTAACTGCTTTAGAAGAAGGTTTCAATATTTTCGTTTCCCAAAGAAAGTATCCTATCACGATTAAATATTCGAATCCTATTATCCAGTAATTTTCATTGTACGGTATAGTACGATAGCTAATATAACTTAAGGGGATTAGTGCAGACCAAACCAGAATAAAACGGTATCTGACGAATATACTTAAGGCAACCAGAGGTGTCAGGTACCAAGGATGAACTACTGCTGCAAATCCAAGATAGATTAAGAGTATCCAAAAGAAACTAGAGAGAATTTCTGATTCTTTGAGATAAATATACACCATCCCTGTGAGGGTGAAAAGGATCATCAGCTTGCTAATAATGGCAATTGGATTATATCCGAGTACCATCCATCCTATACTTCTAAAAAACAAATAGATACCTCCATTAAATTCAAATTTTCCATAATATAGATTCAGACTTTCGGCGATATGAGATATGCGATCAGGCGTATTTATAATTCCAATGCTTAGCAGAGCCGTTATTAGAATGCATATTAATCCATACCATACAGTTTTCATGAAACCGATTTTTTTAATAAGTAAAGGGATAGCAAGTATCGGTAATAGCTTCGCCTGTATGGCGAGAGATAATGCAGCTGCTGATCCAATAAACCGCTGATTGTAGAAAAGCAGAACAGTAAGCAGGAAAAAGAAGATCATGAATGCTTCAAAGTGTATGTTTCCTGTAAGCTCTACAATGACAAGTGGGTTAAGAAGGTAAATTAAAACGAGTGAAGGGTCTTTTTTTCTTTTTAGGATCAGCTTGTACAAGAGATAGATCGTTCCAATTTCAGAAAGGAAAATCATCGTCTTCAGGACTATTAAATTTACTTGCAAGCTATCTTGTCCGATTGAAGACGCAATTTTAAATAGTATCTGAGAAAACGGTGGATAAACACTAAAATAATCAGGAGAGTTGAGCAAAGGAAACAATTGATTTAAAAAGGCATCTGAGTTCTGATTTAAGAATTGCCTGGGTGTGAAGTCGAAGGGGTTAAAACCTAATTGTTGAATTCGCCCATCCCAGATAAAGCGATAAAAATCATCCGACAAGGAGGGTGTTGAAAATACAAGGCAAAACCGAAATAATATGCCGCAAAGTAGAAGAACCTTAAAATTATAATGTCTTTTATTTTTTAGTATGAAATAGCTGATCATAAATAAGGAACTATAAACGGTAATGAGTAGTTCAAAATTTGATCTTTCAATAAAATAGCCTATCAGAACATAACCTGCAAGAGATAGGATCAGTAGTGAGTACAATGTTAATCTAGGCATTTATAAAAAATAGCTTACTTTGTAAAAGTATGCAAAAACGCACGTTTACAGATCAAATGGGACGGGTTATTTCCCTTAATTATCCACCTCAAAGGATCATTTCGCTGGTTCCTTCACAAACTGAATTACTCTTTGATCTAGGTTTAGATGAGGAAGTAATCGGAATAACAAAGTTTTGCATTCATCCAAAGGAAAAGTTTAAATCTAAAACTAAGGTTGGAGGTACAAAAAAAATCAATTTTGAGAAAATAAGAGGTTTGAATCCTGACCTTATTATTGGAAATAAAGAGGAAAATGACCAAGTTCAGATAGAGGAATTAATGAATGAGTTTCCTGTTTGGATGAGTGATATCAGTGTTCTGGACGATGCATTAAATATGATAGAACAGGTGGGAATTATAACTGGGCATACTGAGAAGGCTAAAGTAATAGCTTCAAACATTAAAAATCGTTTTGCTGATCTTGAATCGGTAAGTGCAGATAATTTGAAGACTGCCTATTTGATATGGAAGGATCCCTACATGGTAGCAGGGAATAATACCTTTATTGATTGTATTTTAAAAAGTGCTGGATTTGATAATTCAGTAAAACTGAACCGGTATCCCGTAATGAGTTTGGAGCAGTTAGAGGACTTAGGTCCTGAGCTTATATTTCTTTCTTCAGAGCCATATCCATTTAAGGATGAACATGTTCAGGAGATGAAGAATAAGTTCCCTAACTCGAAAGTTATGATCGTTGATGGAGAGCTGTTTTCCTGGTATGGCAGTCGACTTCTGCATACCCCCAACTATTTACGGTCACTTATAAAGCTAATTAATGGTCATCCCTGAATAATAAGCATAATAGATTTTGTTATTAAGTAGAAAAAGGTTATTTTTGCCGACCGAAATACCTTTAGAAAAGCTGAGTGTTAAAGCTCATAGATCTTTAGATTTTTCAAATTAATCCTAAAATGCGGATGTGGCGTAATTGGTAGCCGCACCAGACTTAGGATCTGGCGCTTCACGGCGTGGGGGTTCGAGTCCCTTCATCCGCACTGATTAATTCCCCGGCTACAAACCGGGGAATTTTTGTATAAACTAAAACGATATAAAACTCAGACAATGAACATTACACAGGACAAAATAGACAATCTGAATTCTGTACTAACTGTTAAGATTAATCCTGAAGATTACAAAGAGCGTGTAGAAAAAGCGATCAAAGCCCAAGCGAAAAAAGCAAAATTACCTGGATTTCGTCCCGGAATGGTTCCTTCAGCACATATCAAAAAAATGTATGGTAAGAGTATCTTAGTTGATGAAGTCAACACTATTCTGAATGATACTTTAAGTAGTTAT
>JBIIWE010000211.1:0-4918 GCA_044339075.1 Daejeonella sp.
CAACATAATGGTAGGCCTCTGTAATTTGGTCTAATTTGTATTTTCTATCAATTACAGGTTTGAATTTGCCTTTTTGAACCATATCTTTCAATAATAGTATATCATCTTTAGTAATGGATGGGATTGGAAACAAAAGCTTTTTTCCACTGCCGAATGCAGTAGTAAGCGCAAAAAGTATATTTTCGCCATTTTTACCCAGTTCAGTTGAAATATATATTCCTTTTTGTTTTAGTAATGGCCTGCATTGTCCAAACGAACTTTTTCCTACCGCATCAAAAATAAAATCATATTTATTTTCTGTCTTTGTGAAATCCTCTGTTTGATAATCAATTACAGCATCTGCACCCAGAGATTTTACCAACTCTATATTTTTTGTATTGCAAACTGCGGTTACATGAGCTCCAAAATATTTCAATAACTGAACAGCTGCAGAGCCAATTGCGCCAGTTGCTCCATACACTAAAACATGGTGTCCACGTTCAACTTTCGCTGCTCTGATATCTACTAAAGCATAATGCGCGCCTTCTGTGATGGCTGCAGCTTCAATAAAGCTAATATTTTCAGGCATTGTTGTAATAGCATCCGTTTCTGCAATTTTTAAATACTCAGCATGACCCCCAAATGTTTTGTCATTAAAACCGAAAACTTTATCGCCAATCTTGAATGATATTACACTTTCCCCAATTCCTTCAACTACTCCAGCAAATTCACAACCTAATATTTGAATTTTAGGACGGAATAGACCACTCCAAAATCGTGAAATAAAATATTCGGCACTTCGGAAACCAGAGTCTGTTCTATTTACAGTGGATGCATAAACCTTAACCAAAACTTCCTTATCCCCAGGTATTGGTTTAGGAACAACCAATAATCTGGCTACTTCAGGTGGGCCATATTTTGTATATACAATTGCCTGCATTTTATAAATTTTGAATTTGTTTCAGCAACAATGTCAACTCCAAAACATTTGTTCAAATTTCAATTTTATAAAATTTATTTGGATAGTTTATTGTTGTAAAATTTTGTCTTTTTCAAGCCTATATTATTGCCATTCCCACAATAAAAGAAATAAATGTTATTGAAATATGGAATCATTACTATTTAAAAAAAATCATTTTTAATTTTCTGTTTAAATTGTTTTTTTGTTTGTCTGTTTTGTCATAATTGTGGCTAGCAGTTTAGCTGCTGCTTTTCGATGACGATTTTATGTATTGCCGTTTCCACGAAACCCATCTATTTTAATGAGTAATTCCCTTTCAAACGAGTTACATTCCCTCCTCTGGAAGCAGAAGCCTATTATAGCCAGCGCTTTAGGGCCAGCCAACATGTTTGCCATCATTTTTGATTCTCAGAACACTGTTGTTTTGTGAGAAAAACTCACAGAGCATGGATTATTTCTATCAGTTTTTCTTTAGTAATGGGCTTAATAATGTAATCGGTAACTTCACTTATACTTTTCGCCTTGATTATATCAGACGGAGATATGGAGGATGTAACAATATAAATGGTAATTTTTCTGCCCAGTTTTGGGTAAAGCAGCATGTATTCTTCAAGAAATTGCCATCCATCCATTATAGGCATCGAAAGGTCAAGTAAAATTATTTCGGGCAAAGAATCAGGATTATCTGAATTTTCCTTTAAAAAATCTATTGCATCCAATCCGTTGCCAAAAATTTTAATTAAATCAACAAGATTTGTCTGTTTAATGATTTTTTTTATCAAGTAAACATATACTTCGTCATCATCAATTATAGTCATCCTTTTAACTGTATTCATCTGTTTTATTTTTAAATTCTACAAAAAATGTACTGCCAACATCGGGGGTGCTTTCGGCCCATATTTTTCCGCCCATTACCCCCACTTGTGATTTAATCATAAACAAGCCAAATCCTTTGGCATCTGGATGCTTATGAAATGTTTGTTTTAATTTAAAAAGTTTATGATCATTCTTTACTAAATCTATTCCCAAACCATTGTCGGAT
Organism: Daejeonella sp.; assembly: GCA_044339075.1. Lineage (GTDB taxonomy): Bacteria > Bacteroidota > Bacteroidia > Sphingobacteriales > Sphingobacteriaceae > Daejeonella. The sequence goes on from JBIIWE010000211.1 coordinate 1,983, forward strand.
ACAGATAATACACTATTTCCGTTTATTTTTTCAGCTTTAATTTTAATGATAAGTTTTCTGTTTGGGGACTTATATTTTAGCGCATTACTTATAAGGTTTGTTAGAATACTATCTAAATATTTTCTCGGGTAATAAATACTAAAGGCATCATCAAAGTAAGTTTCTATTTTTACCTTGTTGAATTCAATTTCTGCTATGAATGAAAGCAGATTTTTTTCCAAACATTTTTTCAGGATTATATTTTCCGATTTTATCTCAATTAATTGCTTTACTTGAAGCGATTCCACCAATTCGATTAATGTTTCATTCAAATGGTGAATGACTAATTTCAGTTTGGATAACAGTTCCTTTTGTTCCTCTTCGTCTTGGCATTCCTCAATACAATCAGCAATCATGGAAATGTTTACAATCGGTGCTCTTAAATTATGAGAAATAATATTGCAGAAATCTTGAAGATTTTGGTTTGCAATTTCTAATTCAATAGCTCGTTTTACCTTTTCGTTATTTTGAAAGATTAGCTCTTTATTTGCAATTAATAATTCAGCGGCTCGATTGCCTTTTTCTTTATTTTGAAAGGCCAGTTCAATATTTGCGATAACTAATTCATGCGCCCCTATGACTTCCTCTTCGTCTCGGAACTTAAGTGCTAGATTGGCAATAATTAATTCGGCTGCACGTTTTTCTTTTTCTCTATTTTGAAGAAATATTGTTTGTTGTAAAATTTTCACTTCCATCTCAAGGCGAATCTGCTTCTCCTTTTCAATATTTTGAATAATTTTATTAAAATTAAATTCTTTCTCTATTTTCAATAGATAGTTTAATAGTTCTTCCTTGGTTTTGTTCGAAAAGCTCATAGCAATTTTGTTTTTTAATGATGAGATATCGTTTAAGAAGTATTAGCTTGACTGAAATGTTATGATGCCATCATAAGGCAATGAATTCATCAAAAATGTTATTCAGGTAAACAATTGTCTTGTCCCAAACCCATTTTAGCACTAGTCCTTTTTTGTTAATAGTTTTATAATCAATTAAATAAGGTTTATTCGTACTCGATTTTCCTTTCTAAATTATTTTCAATTAATATTTGATATGGCTGATTTGGTTTTATACTGCTTCAAATGGCCATGACTTACCATCTTCTCCAAAAAATTTCTTTGGTTTGATTTTCGGAAAGTAGTCTTGTCCAAGTGATCCAACATCTATTCTTCTTATAAGCTCCCCTAAGTCGGCCTGTTGTAAAAATTATTTCTTACTGAATATTCATCCGAATTGAATAAATTCTTTCAAATGCCATTTGATTAATCAATTAATTAGGAGGTTGAATCAAAAGTTCATAAGTTCTTGTGATTTTTTTAGCCTTCTCAACTTTCTATAGGCAGTTTCCTAAATTTCTGTCGAGATCCTCTTAACTCTATCGCCTAGCCAAATTTTCTAAATTTCCTTGTTGCCGAATAATATGCCGTCGTATTTTTTACCTTATTTATTAGAAGGTAGATGTATTTAAACTTAAAAGCAAATTAATTTCGTCAATATCTTATAAAGTGTGGATATATACCGAGAAATGTGGTTTAATGTTTTGTGGCTTTGTCTCTGTTGCAGGCAAAGGGAGCTAGATATTCCTGCGTAGCCGACCCACATTCTGGGATGTTGACCTGTTGATCCAATTTGTTAGGTGCTGGAGTGATTATAGAAGAATATGCTCCAATCGATTTCTAGGAGGAATTGATAAATTGAAAATTCTACTTTTTATTGGCACGAATAATAGGGAAGCTTACACCACCACTAAACTTGATAGGAAGCACAATTTCAATAGCTATTGGGATTGGTTAAATTCAGAATCGCCAATTTCTTATAGGTCTAGTTAGCTGACGGCTTGTTTTTAATTTTGCTAAAGCAAAATTTAATATTTGGAGTGGAAATATTCATTGGCTCTAATCTCCTTTTGGCTTTTGCTATGTGCTTCGGCAACCCTCAATTCTACTCGTCTGATTTTGCCACTTATTGTTTTTGGTAAACTCTCAACAAACTCTATAATTCTTGGTATTTTATAAGTAGCCAGATTTTTATTGCAATAGTTAAATAAATCTTCTGCTAGCGCTTTACTAGGCGCCTCTCCTTTCCGTAAAAGCACAAAGGCTTTTACAGCGAAACCTCTTATTTCATGCGGACTACTAACTACGGCTGCCTCTACCACTGCTTCATGTTCAATTAATATGCTTTCCACTTCAAAAGGTCCAATTCTATAATCCGAGGCTTTGATAACATCATCATCTCTGCCCACAAACCAGATGTATCCTTCTTCGTCTTTGTAAGCCTTGTCGCCAGTGTAATACAAATTATGTTTAAATACCTTATCATTTCTTTCAGGCTCTCCTAAATATCCAGTAAATATTCCATTAGCTTTGTTTTCATCCATCTTCACACAAATATTACCTTCTTCAAGAGGTGGAATTTCGATTCCTTCATCATCAGCAATTACGATGTCATAAAGAAATGTCGGCTTACCCATTGAACCATATTTTATAATACTATCGGGCATATTCCCTGCAAGAAGGCTGCTTTCAGTTTGTCCATAGCCATCCCGAACAGTAAGGCCCGTTCCTTTTTTCCATTTTTCAATGATTTCCGGGTTAAGTGGCTCTCCTGCGGCCACGCACTGCCTTATTTTGAGTGTAAATGCTGATAGATCTTCCTGAATCATCAAACGCAATACAGTAGGAGGGGCACAAAAAGTAGTTACTCCATATTTTTCCATCATAACCAATTGCTCCCCAGCAACAAACTTGTCTACCTGGTAGGCCAATATGGTGGCTCCCATATTCCAGGGACCAAAAAAACTGCTATAGGCAAACTTCGCCCAACCTGGAGCAGAAATATTATAATGAATATCACCATAGCGCAGTCCTATCCATGCTGATGTAGTCAAATGCCCAAAG
>JBIIWE010000004.1:0-16030 GCA_044339075.1 Daejeonella sp.
AGGTCAAGGTCAATTCCAAGATTCCCAACAAACCGGCCATAAACTTCGCAATGTTGTACCTGATAGTTAAAAATATCAAGTGATATTGCTTCAAATTCCTGAAAATCAGAAATAGAAAAAATACGATCGGTGTCTATATAATCCACGTTCAAAGATACGAATCCTTTTCTTGGGTGTCGCGTATAGCTTATTTGGAATTAAGAATTCAGGAATACAAAGTTGAATTCAACTTTGAGATTTTCGCTTTCAAATTTACCCTGAGACAATACTATTATAATTTCTTGATTTCCGTTTTCCCTCCAAATACATCCTTTGTAAAGAATCCTGCCAAGGCAGAAAATCCGGAAGCAAGGCCCCCAATTATTCCAGTCAGCAATAAAACGATTATCCAGTTCATTGAGCTTTCAGGCAGGTTTAACATAGTACCAACGCGGTTAGCTAATATATTTTCATTTGGGATAGTATGAATTAAACCAGCTACGATCCATACTACAAAGATAGCAAAGAAGGCCGAACCAAAAGCATTCTTTCCGGAGCTAGCTTTCCACGCTGCCATACCGAATGCAATCGGTGCAATGATCCACCATGGTAAGAATAGTTGTAAAATCAGGGATATTACTGCAATAAGAAGGAATAGCATGATTATTAATATTTAGCGTTTAAATTAATTTAAATTTCTTTAATAGTATTGACTTTGATTTTATTTATGAGTGAATTTCCAGGTAGATATAATTCGATCAGATTTTTCATCTTTTGCTTTTAAGAAAACAAGTTCGTGTAACTTACCTTCTGACCAAGTGTCTACCATATCATCATAATAATGGCTCCCCGGATTGCCGGATTCCCCGCCTGGGAAAACACCATAGGCTTTAACATTCTTGCCCAAAGCAACGATCATTCTCCATGAAGGGCCATTGTTTTCGCTAACAGCATTCACTGAAGTTTTGGATCCGCCATTATTCAAGAATTTAGATCCAAATCCAGCTATTTTTGCAAGATGTGGAACATTGGTATGTTTTAAATTGCCCCATGCCCAGTCTTTATCTATCGGACCATACTTGCGTTGTAAACTATCAATGGCAAATTTAAATGCTGCATTGACAACATCCGAGCGGGTTTCTTTTTTAGCCGTTTTGACATTATCATACCATACTGCATCAGGTTCATTCAGGAGCATTTCCACATTTCTGTCACGTGACGGGAATCTCATCGGTGTTTTTGGATCGCCAAAATCATCCTGCCAAATCTGGATTGCCAGGTTTTTATGCCAAAGTTCAAAAATACTGGCACCAATTTCACCGGCATCAAAAAAATTATTCCATTTGCTTACAATATTAAATCCTTCGCGTTCGCTTGCATTTAAATTGTCAGGATCCACCAGACTTATAAATGTTGGCATAATATTCTCGGCAAGGATACTGTAGTTGTCATTCTGCAAATTCTGTAAACTGTCAATATTAGCCTGAGTCATTACAGAAAGTCGCTTATTTATTCTGTGAGACCGTTCATAACCTGAATACTCCCAATTGATATAATAAGGGTAGCTGGGATCATTGGGAAACTGGTTTGCAGAGCTGACAAAATTTCTGGATGGGTTTTTAACAGTTGGATTTTGTTCTGCTGGAATTCTTCCCTGCCAGTCATTTGCCGGATCTGTTCCATCAAGCAAGAACTTACCCTGCCCACGCCATTTAAGTGGCAGATAACCATTCGGAGTAATGGCAATATCATTTTCAGCGCTGGCAAATATGAAATTTTGTGCAGGAGCTGAGTAATAAGTCAGTGCCTTTCTGTAATCAGCATAATTTTTTGCACGATTAAGCATGTAAAATGTTCGGTTATCATTTGACCCATCATGGGCCACCCACCTGAGTGCATGTCCGGTAGGGATATTATTGATTTTTGAAAAATTATCCGGACGCTGTTGACTTGTATAAACTACCGGGCCATGGTGAGTGTAAAAAACGGTATCAATTAATGTTTGGCCTCCGGCAACTTTGATTGTTTCTATCCTGAGCTTTACTGGGTTCCATTTATTATTATACCAATATTCTTTTTTTGAAGCATCCTTAAATTTAATAGTATACCAGTCTAAAACATCTGCACCAACATTGGTAACTCCCCAAGCTACATCCTGGTTGAATCCAATAATAATACCAGGAGCACCAGGAATGGAAACTCCACAGGAGTTCATGTCTGATGAGGCTAATTGAATCTGGTACCAAATAGAAGGAAGAGTGAGGTCAAGATGTGGATCGTTTGCAAGAATTGGGAAACCACTAGCAGATTTCTTTCCGCCAACAACCCAGTTATTACTACCTATTCCTTCTTCTATTTCTCTTGTTTTTATGTTGTATGCAGTATTATTTGATAAGTTAACTTCAGGAACTTCCGGAATTTTTATTGGATTAAAGTCCCATTTGGTTCCAACCGGAATAATTGGGTCTTCTCTGAAAGGATAATCCGGGAATAGATTTTTTGTTATTTCAGGCCCATACTTATTGAGGATATTATTCATATAAAATTCATTTGAACCACCTGCAAGTGTGGCCGACATCAATTTTAAGAGTAGTGCCGAATTTATTGGCTTCCAGTCTTCTGGGGCATAGTTCAAAAGTTTAAACTCAAACGGGTAATCACCGGGCTTGAGAGAATGGATATATGCATTTATGCCGGCAGTATAAGCATCCAATGATTCTTTGATCTCGGGATCATTCATCATGGCTTTAATCATATTCTCAGCACCGAAGGTCATTCCCATTCTGCGCTGATAACGATCGAGTTCAAGTGCCTTCGGACCTACAACTTCAGAGAGGCGTCCAGATGCAAAGCGGGTTTGAAAATCCATTTGCCATAATCTGTCTTTTGCGGTAATATATCCCTGGGCAAAATATAGATCATGATTATTATCTGCGAAAATATGTGGGATCATCTGGTCGTCGAACCGGATCTCAACAGCACCTTTTAAGCCCTCAATATTTAATTCTTTTTCAGGATTTTGCTTTTTGCCTTCAGCATTTGTCCAGAATCCCTGAAAAGGATCAAGAAATCTGGCAAGAGGAGGTATATCTCCAAATTTGGTATTCAAAACAATGACCAATACAAGTGCAAAAAGTCCGGTTAAGACTGATTTAATTATTTTCATAAAAATTAAATTAATTCTAAATATCCTAAAAAATAATATGTTTTTCAAAATAATGCTTGTTTATTAATTTTTAAGTCAGGAGTAAATTTCATCGTTTAGAGGTATTTAATCCAATTATTTTACTATGCATGCATAAATAAAATTAAAATCATCTTGTTTCAATTAAAATATTGCATTAGTTTTAATGATTATTTAAAAAATAACCAAAAATAAAACCGAGAATTATGAATAAAACATTTACTCGTTTAGCCTGTATTTTATTATTACTTATTGGTACTATGAACTTTGGATTTGCTCAGACTACAAGCATATCTGGAATAGTAACCGATAAATTAACAAATGAAACACTACCAGGCGTAGCCATCACAGTGAAAGGCAAAACAATTGGAACATCTACAAATTCTGAAGGTAGATTCAATCTAAGTACTTCAGAAAAAACACCATTTACAGTTGTGATCACTTATATTGGTTACAAGACCATTGAGCAGGAGGTTGCCAGTTCAGTATCTAATTTGGAGATCAAAATGGAATCTCAGTCGATCCTTGGTCAGGAAGTGGTTATAGCAGCTTCTCGTACTCCTGAGCGTATTCTGGAATCGCCGGTATCAATTGAGCGTTTCGGACTTGCAGCTATTCGTGAAACTGCTTCACCATCCTTTTATGATGCACTTAATAATTTAAAGGGTGTAGAAATGAGTGCTCAAAGTTTGACATTCAAATCTATTAATACAAGAGGTTTCAATGCGAATGGTAATACTAGATTTAATCAATACATAGACGGAATGGATAATCAGGCACCAGGCTTGAACTTTTCAGTTGGAAATATTATTGGTATCTCAGAACTTGACCTTGACAATGTAGAACTATTACCAGGTGCTTCATCTGCTTTATATGGTGCGGGTGGTATTAACGGTACTATGCTGATGAGTTCAAAAGATCCTTATACTACACAAGGAGTTAGTTTCTCAATTAAAAGCGGACTAAATCATGTGAGTGATCCATTGCAATCTTCAGCTCCTTTTAAAGAAGCCGGATTAAGGGTTGCAAAGGCATGGAATAAATTTGCATTCAAAACTAGTTTCTCTTTTTTAGAAGCAGATGACTGGCAAGCAGCAAATTACTCTAATTTCGACCGTACTTCACGTACTGTGAAATCAGGCGACAGAAATTCTGATCCGAATTATGATGGTGTAAACGTTTATGGTGATGAAGTAAATTCAAACATGCGTAACATTGCAAACTCGGTGCAATCAGCAACAAATGCCGGAGTAGCAGCAGCAACAGGTGGAGCAATTCCGAATGTGATTGGAATGATCAATGCTTCCCTTCCTCCAAATGCCACACCAGCTCAGATCGGCGGATTTTTAAGCGCTTTCCCAGCAGCCTTGAGGCCTACAATTCAAAATGTTTTGCCTTTTAACTTTGGTATAAGAGCAGGATTAATACCTGATCAGTCAGTTTCACGTACTGGTTATAATGAACAAAATTTGGTTGATTACAATTCCAAGTCTATAAAAACATCTACTTCCTTACATTATAAATTAAGCAATACCGTTCAGGCTATTTTACAAGCAAACTGGGGTACTGGTACTTCCGTTTACACTGGTTCTGACCGTTATTCCATACGTAATTTCAGTATAGGGCAATATAAACTTGAATTGAAGGGACAAGACTTCATGGTACGTGGTTATACTACTCAGGAGCGTTCTGGTGATTCATATATTTCTTCTATACTTGGTAGTTATATCAATGAGGCATCAAAAGCCAGTACAGCATGGTTCCCTCAATATGTTGGTAATTATGTAGGTGCTCGTGCTGCAGGTCTTCCTGATGCACAGGCTCATACAATGGCTCGTTCAGCTGCGGATGTCGGAAGATTTCTTCCTGGAAGTACTCAGTTCGAAGCCGCAAAAAATACGATTAAAAACACTACTATCAGCTCTGGTTTAGGTGCTAGGTTCAATGATAAAACAAACCTTTACCATTATGAGGGTATGTATAATTTCACTGGTGCATTGAAAGAAGCCCTCGAACTTCAGGTTGGAGCTTCATATAGAAGATATGATTTGAATTCTGGAGGAACTATTTTCGATGACCTTAACCGTGAAATTAATATCGACGAATATGGTGCTTTTGTTCAAATGGGTAAAAAACTGTCTGATGCATTTAAGTTGAGTTTATCTGGACGTTATGATAAAAACGAGAATTTTGATGGTCGTTTTACACCAAGAATTACAGGGGTTTACACAGTAGCGCCAAACAATAATGTCAGATTATCTTATCAAACAGGTTATCGTAATCCAACAACACAGAATCAATTTATCGACCTTTCAGTTGGTGGTGGTTCAACACGTTTAATTGGTGGCTTGCCTTCAAGTTTGGTGAAATATAATTTATATGGAAATAAACCATTTACGGATGTTAGTTACCGTAATTTCTTAGCATCTGCATCTGCAGGAGCTGCAAATCCTGCTCTACTTAAAACGTATACATTCACCGCCGATGGAGTAAAGCCAGAGAGTGTGAAAGCTTATGAATTGGGTTATAAAGGTTTATTAGGTAGCAATGTTTTGCTTGATGCCTACGGATATTATAACACTTACAGTAATTTCATTTCAGCTGTAGAGGTATTCCAGCAAAATGGAACTTCTTTTACAAAGTTTGGTGTTCCGGTTAATGCAGAAGGTAAAGTAACTTCCTATGGTACTGCTCTTGGAATTGATTATTTGATTGGGAAATATAACCTGAGCGGAAATATTTCATATAATAATATAGGTGATATCCCTGTAACTTATGTGAATGATTTTAATACTCCAAAAGTTCGTTATAATTTAGGAATCAGCAATCGTAACGTTGTTAAGAATGTGGGCATGAGCGTTTCTTACCGCTGGCAGGATTCATTCTACTGGAATTCATCTTTTGCAGCAGGCGAAGTTCCTTCATTCGGAACTGTTGATTCACAAATCAACTTAAAAATTCCTTCTGTTAATGGAATGATCAAGATCGGTGCTTCAGATCTTCTTAATAAATACTATGTAACCTCTTATGGAAATCCTGAGATGGGTGGTATGTATTATGTAGGATTTACCTTTAACCAATAATTTCAGAAAAATCATCTTATTTGAGATGAAAAACTGAATTTTGTGTTCAAAGATTGTGCTAATCCCGTTCCGGTTTCCGGAGCGGGATTAGTTGTTAATTACATATGGCATATTTAGATTTTTATTTCTATCTATGTGTCTGAACTGATTTTTGCAGGAACTTGCGATTGGTACTGAATCATAATTTTTGTCCCAGGTTTTTCGATTTCAAATCTCTCGATGCCCAATAGGAACAATTATAAAATATCATTATATTGAATTACTATGGAAATAAGTGAGGATTCGCTTTCGGTGCAGCTAGATATAAATAAACAAGAAGAAGATCTGCAGCATATAAATAATCCTATTTTGGGGCTTGAGCCTATTGTCAAAAAGTATCTTGTGTCAGTAAAAAGCTTTAGACAGGATTCGAATAGATTTTTTTTTTCAGATGGGACCGCAGAAGTTGAGGTAAAGGTTGTCAGTAATGAAATAATACGAGTAAGGCTCGCTCCCGGAAGTGTGTTTCTGGAGGAGTTTTCTTATGCAATTGTGAATACTAGTCATAAGATCTCTGAATTTTCCTGCAAAGAGCTTGAAGATACTTATCGTGTTGAAACTAATTCTGTTGCTTGTGTAATTAATAAAAATACATTTTTGATCTCTTTTGAAGATATCAACGGCAGATTGATTAATGAAGATAAGATTCCGATGCATTGGGAAGAAAACATAGACTATGGAGGTTATTATGTTTATGCAACCAAGAAATGCCAGAGTGAGGAAAGCTTTTTTGGTCTTGGAGATAAAGCAAGTGACCTGAATCTTAGAGGCAACAGATACATCAACTGGAATACGGATGCCTATTCTTATGGAAAGGGTCAGGATCCCCTTTACCGTACTATTCCCTTTTATATGGGTATAAATAATGGGGTAAGCTACGGGGTTTTCTTTGATAATACTTTTAAGAGTCATTTCGACTTTGCACATCAGGATCATGAAGACGTAAGTTTTTGGGCAGATGGAGGTGAGATGCAGTATTACTACATTCACGGGCCCCATATGATGGATGTGGTAAAACGATACCATAGCCTAACTGGAACCCACCAGATGCCTGCAAAATGGGCTTTGGGCTTTCACCAATGTCGTTGGAGCTACTACCCTGAAAAAAAGGTAATGGATATTGCACGCAATTTCAGGGAACGTAAAATTCCTTGTGATTCTATCTATCTGGATATCGATTACATGGATGGGTATCGCTGCTTCACATGGAATAAAAAGTATTTTCCAGATCCCGCAAGGATGATGAAAGAATTATCTGACGATGGATTTAAAACCGTAGTCATTATCGATCCAGGGATTCGGGTTGATGAAAATTATCGGGTTTACAGTGAAGGGAAACAGAATAATTATTTTTGTAGGCGATGTGATGATTACTTCATGGAAGGCCATGTTTGGCCTGGCAGATGTCAGTTCCCAGATTTTACAAATCCAAAAGTAAGAGAATGGTGGGGTGGACTATTTAAGGAATTAGTAGATGATGGTGTAGCTGGAGTATGGAATGATATGAATGAACCTGCTGTTTTTGGTTCTGGAACATTTCCTGTTGATGTGCGTCATAATTATGATGGATTTCATGGATCACATCGTAAAGCCCATAATGTTTATGGAATGCAGATGGTTCGAGCAACTTATGAAGGACTAAAAAAACTTCAGAAGAATAAACGGCCTTTTACCATTACCAGAGCTGGTTATTCAGGAGTTCAGAGATATTCTTCCGTTTGGACTGGCGACAATGTGGCCTCCTGGGAGCATCTGAAAATAGCAATTGTTCAATGCCAACGATTATCGATGTCTGGCGTCTCATTCTGCGGTTCAGATATTGGTGGATTTAGTGGTGAGCCTGATGCCGAATTATTTACCCGCTGGATCCAGATGGGAGTATTCTCACCGTTTATGCGGGCGCACTCTGCCGGCGATACTTCAGAACGTGAACCCTGGAGCTTTGGTAAGGAATACGAAGATATAAACCGCAAATTCATAGAGCTCAGATACAGATTGTTGCCATATATTTATTCTGCATTCTGGGAGCATCATCGCCATGACTTTCCAATTTTAAGACCTTTGGTCATGCATGAACAGGAAAATGTTCTCACTCATTCTATTCAGGAAGTATTCACTTTCGGAGATAAAATCCTGATTGCTCCTGTTAGCGATCCTGGTGTGAGAATTAAAAATGTATATCTACCTGCAGGTAGCTGGTATAACTACTGGACTCATGAACATTTACTGGGTGGAAGAGAACATCAGGTAGCTGCTCCATTAGATTCTATGCCTATTTTCGTGAAGGCTGGCTCTGTTATTCCGGAATCTCCAGTGATGCAATATGTTGGTGAATTTGAAATTGAAGAATTAATTTTTCAGATCTATTATACCGATTATGAAGCGAATTCATTCTATTTTGAAGATCATGACGATACGTTTGCTTTTGAACAGAATATCTATTTGGAAAAGAAATATGTTGTGGATGGTGATTCTAAATCAATGACCATAACTCAATCTATGGAGGGATTATTTACACCGCGCTATGAAACCTACGATCTGAAGATTATTGGCTTGCCTTTTTCTCCTGCCAAGGTATTGATCGATGGAACTGAATATCAAGGTGAACTAACGTTTGATGAATTGAACCGTATCAGATTTAAGTCCAATAAGAATTTTAAGCGAATTGAGATCCTTGCCTGATATTTATTGAATAAAGGTTATATTCAATAAAATCATTTAAAATTTCCAGAATGGCAAAAAAAAGTAGTGCTATCATACCCTTGCCTATGTTTGAGACTTCTGTTCCAACTTCATGGTATTCACGTTTTACTGATTTTGATATTAGCCTTTTTAAATCGGGGAAACATTATAAATTATATGAGAAACTGGGTTCTCATGTAGTGAGTCATGAGGGCAATTCCGGTACTTATTTTGCAGTTTGGGCTCCAAATGCCAAAAATGTATCAGTTGAAGGGAACTTTAACGGGTGGAACAGAGCATCACATCCTATGCAGGTGAGATGGGATGAGTCGGGTATATGGGAGATCTTTATCCCTGGAATTGAAAATGGAGAGGTTTACAAATATTTCATCATTTCTAATTCAGGGGAGACTCTGGAGAAGTCGGATCCTTTTGCTCTCAGATGGGAGGAGCCACCATCTACAGCATCTATTGTTTGGGATACCTGGTATGAATGGACTGATAAGCCTTGGATGAATAAGAGGCATGAAATAAATGCCCTAAACAAGCCCATGTCTGTTTATGAAATGCATTTCGGCTCCTGGTCACGTAGTATTGAATCGCCAGATGACTTTTTAAGCTATCGTCAAATGGCTAAAATCCTGATTCCCTACCTGAAAGAAACCGGATTTACCCATGTTGAGTTCCTGCCATTAATGGAACATCCTTATTATCCTTCATGGGGTTATCAGATAACCGGATATTTTGCTGCTACTTCCCGATATGGTACACCACAGGATCTGATGTTTTTGATCGAGCAATTACATAAAAATGGCATTGGAGTTATTCTTGATTGGGTACCTTCTCATTTCCCTGGAGATGAGCAAGGACTCTATCGGTTTGACGGGACTCATCTTTTTGAACATGCTGATATGCGTAAGGGTTTCCATCCCGATTGGAAGTCATACATATTTAACTATGGTAGGAATGAAATAAAATCCTTTCTAATCAGTAATGCAATTTTTTGGCTTGACCGGTTTCATGCAGATGGCTTACGAGTTGATGCGGTTGCCTCTATGTTATATCTTGATTACTCTCGTAAAGAAGGAGAATGGATACCAAATGAACAAGGTGGTCGCGAAAATCTGGATGCTATCAATTTTATCAGGGAGTTTAATGAAGCGGTATATGCTCACTTTCCGGATGTTCAGACCATCGCAGAAGAGTCTACTTCATTTCCTGGAGTAAGCAGGCCTGTTAGCCTCGGCGGACTTGGTTTTGGGATGAAATGGATGATGGGCTGGATGAATGATACCCTTGAGTATTTTGGAAAAGACCCCGTACACCGTAAGTTTAATCATCAGGGAATTACTTTCAGCACACTTTATGCCTTTACTGAAAATTTCATATTGCCCTTTTCTCACGATGAAGTAGTACATGGTAAGGGTTCACTTCTGGCTAGAATGCCTGGTGATGAGTGGCAGAAATTTGCAAATCTCCGCGTTCTTTATCTTTATATGTTTACTCATCCGGGAACAAAATGTCTTTTCATGGGGAATGAGATTGCACAGTCTGCGGAATGGAATTTTAATCAATCTCTGGACTGGCATTTATTGGAATATGCTCCTCATCAGGGAATAAAGCAAATGGTTACTGCCTTAAATGCCCTATACCGATCAGAACCAGCATTGTATGAGAAGAGTTTTGATGCGGATGGTTTTGAATGGATTGAAGGTGGTGACGCAGAAAACTCTGTACTGGTGTATTCACGTAAGGGTTATGACATAGAAAATGAGATTCTAGTAGTGCTTAATTTAACCCCTGTTCCAAGGAAAGTATGGCGAATTGGATTGCCGGCTACGGGGAAATGGAAGGTAATTCTTAACTCAGATGATCCGCATTTTTATGGGTCTGGTTTATTCAATGATCAGATTATTTTTTCTGAAGAGATCTTTTGGCATAATAAAAATCAGTCGGGATTAATGAATCTCCCGCCTTTAGGTGGTTTGGTGTTGAAGAAGGTGATATAATTTTTTACGATTAGTGCAATTTCGCTACAATTTTATCCATCATTTTCATTACGATAAAAGCATCAGTTCCCGAACATGGATTAGGCCCCTTATCCAGAAAATAATTAACTACTTGTTCGATCATAGGCTGCTGAACATGTGGTAAATGCTCAAATGTCAGGGATTTAGTTTCTCCGTTCAGGCTAAGTTCACAGAAGTCGCTGAAAACACTAAAGCGTAATTGTCCTTTACTACCCTTAATCTCACAGATATCTTCTTCATTTTCTTCTTTTACATCAAAATCCCATACTCCTTTAAACAATGCATTGTTTTTGAATCTAATTTCAGCAGTGACATAATCGTCGGCATGATAATTTTTGCTTTTGTTTAATGCGTGACCAATTATGTTAGTGGGTTCTCCGAAAAAGAAAAGCATCAGGTCAAGCTGATGGGGTGCAAGATCATGGAAAAGGCCTCCTCCAGAAATGGCAGGATTTACTCTCCATGTTTCAGCTAAACCAGGAGAAGGGGCCATTGCCATTTTCATGTCTACTGAGATTATTTCACCAAGTAATTTTTCATCAATGATTCGTTTAATTTCAATGAATCTGGGTTGTGCTCTTCGGTAATGTGCTACACTTAGTTTGCATTCAAACTTTTCAGCTGCGTCTTGCATCCTTTGGGATTCGATTGAATCTAAAGCCATTGGTTTCTCCACATAAACTGGCTTTCCAGCCTTGAATGCAGCCAGTGTATAGGCTTCATGAGAATCTGGAGGAGTAGCAATATAGATCGCATTGACCTCAGAATCTTGTATCAGTGATTCAGCATCTGAATACCATTTTTTAACATGGTGTCTGTTGGCATAATCTTCAGCTTTAAGCTTGTCGCGTCGCATAACAGCTGCCAGACTGGAGTTTGGAACTTTATTGAATGCTGGTCCGCTTTTTACTTCAGTGACATTGCCGCAGCCAATGATTCCCCAGATTATTTTTTTCATTTTATGAATTTGACCTCGCTTGTACGCTCTAAAATAGAAATTTATATTCGTAAAAAAACCCTGTTCCAAAATTGAAACAGGGTTCAGATTATTTTAAATTTTTTTAACTATTGTTTTTTATTTTACTGTTCCGATATGCTGAACAAGATCGATCAGTTTGTTTGAATAACCCCATTCGTTATCATACCAGGCTACAACTTTTACGAAATGATCATTCAAAGCAATACCTGCTTTGGCATCAAAAATGGACGTACGTGCATCACCTAGGAAGTCGGTTGATACAACTTCATCTTCAGTATATCCTAAAATTCCTTTTAGTTCACCCTCTGATGCATCTTTCATGGCTTTTTTAATTTCCTCATAGGTTGCAGCTTTTTCCAAACGAACAGTAAGGTCAACTACTGAAACATCCGCAGTTGGAACACGGAAGGCCATTCCTGTAAGTTTTCCTTTTAACTGAGGTATAACAAGTGTAACAGCTTTTGCAGCACCAGTTGATGAAGGAATGATGTTCTGGTACGCGCCTCTACCACCTCTCCAGTCTTTTGCTGAAGGTCCATCAACTGTTTTTTGAGTGGCTGTTGCCGCGTGAACAGTTGTCATTAATCCTTCTGCGATTCCAAACTTGTCGTTTAATACCTTTGCTAGCGGTGCCAGGCAATTAGTAGTACATGATGCATTCGAAACAATTGTTTGATCTGCAGTCAGATCCTTATGATTTACACCCATCACAAATGTTGGGGTATCATCTTTCGCCGGTGCAGATAGAACCACTTTTTTAGCTCCGGCCTGAATATGCTTTTGAGCATCAACTTGGGTTAGAAATAATCCGGTTGATTCAATAATTACTTCAGCACCAACTTCGTTCCATTTTAGGTTTGCAGGTTCTCTTTCCGCAGACACACGAATAGTTTTTCCATTTACAACTAAATGTCCGTTTTCAACTTCAACAGTTCCTTTAAACTTGCCATGGGTTGAATCATATTTTAACATGTAAGCCATGTAATCAGGTTCAACAAGATCGTTGATACCAACTACTTCAACTCCGTCTCTTTCAATTGCTGCTCTGAAAGCTAAACGTCCTATACGGCCAAAACCATTTATTCCAATTTTCATTTTTATTAATTTTTGTTAGAGTAATATTTTAATAGATTATATATGGGCTCTTTTATAATAGAGCTTATTTCTAAATTATTGTTTTTCGCAACTTCGATCAGAAATTCCTTAAAGCCCGCAGCTACCGTACCCAGCATATGGATCTGGCAATTGGGATATTGCTTTTTTAATGGAATAATATAGGTCTTAAAATAAAGGTCAAAACCATTTATTACCAACTTTTTAACGAATGTCTCATTTTTATTTTCTATCAAAAAGTCTGAAAAAGAACTCAAGAACAATGCCGGTTGTGCTTGCCTATATACTTTGTCGAGAATCTGTGTTCTGTCGAGGTCGTATTTTTTCTTGAATTTTTCAGCAAATTCAGCTGGCATCAGATCATTCAAATATGATTTTAAGAGACGCCTTCCGAACCAGTTAGCCGAGCCTTCATCACCCAGGATGTATCCAAGTCCAAAGTTATTTTCAACGATTTTTTTACTATCGAAATAGGCTGCATTTGAGCCGCTTCCTAAAATACCTATTATTCCTTTTTCGTCACCACAAGCGGCAATTGCAGCAGCTTTTAGGTCATGGTCAACAACTATCTTGCTAAAGCGGAAGAAGCTTCCTAATGCATTAGTTACTATCTCTTGCCGCTCTTTAGAGGATGCTCCTGCTCCGAAAAAATATACCCGGTTAATCTTTTCGGCATTGTTTATTAATTCAGGTTTTTTATTGAGGAACTGGGTAATATGACTCTCGTCATTAAAAAAAGGGTTTATTCCAGGAGTTATAAACTCAGAAATTAATTTTCCTTTTTCTGCTAATTTCCAGTTAGCATACCTTGATCCGCTATAAACTACCGCAATCATATATTATATAGATAAAACTTGCACCATTTCCATTAAATCATCTTCCAATTTAAAATGAGCTGTATTTAATGCCTCTTCTAGTGGGGTTAGCACAATTGAATTACCACGGAGTCCGATCATCTGACGGGTTTTACCATTGAGTAATTCTTTTACAGCTGCAAATCCTAATCTGCTGGCCAGAACTCTGTCAAAGCTGCTGGGACTACCCCCTCGTTGTAAATGCCCTAATATAGTGACTTTGATGTCGTAAAAATTAAATTTTTCTTTTACCTGTTCTGCAAGTTGATAAGCTCCCCCGCTTTTGTCTCCTTCAGCAACGATCACGATGCTCGATGTTTTTTTATTTCTAGCATCTCCAGATAATTTGTTGATCAGCTCAGCAACTCCGGTTTCTCGTTCTGGTAGAAGTACGGCTTCAGCACCACCAGCAATTCCTGATCGCAATGCAATACATCCTGAATCTCGTCCCATTACTTCAATAAAAAATAAGCGATTATGTGAAGCTGCAGTATCCCTGATCTTATCAATTGCGTCAATTACTGTGTTCGTTGCAGTATCGTACCCAACTGTAAAGTCTGATCCGTAAAGGTCATTATCTATAGTACCTGGAATACAAATGGTTGGAATATCGAAACGGGTGGAAAGTCGTTCGGCACCTCTGGCAGTACCATCTCCTCCTATTGCAATAAGTGCATCGATTCCATATTCTTTTAAATTAGTATAAGCTTTTTTTGTGCCTTCATCAGTCTTAAATTCAAGGCATCTTGCTGTTTTGAGAATTGTTCCGCCTAGATGGATAATATTACCTACTGACCGTGCATCCATATCCCAGAAATCACTTTCCAGCATTCCTTGGTAGCCTCTTCGAATCCCAACAACTTCAATTCCGTGAAAAACCGCTGTTCTTACCACTGCCCTGATGCAGGCATTCATCCCCGGAGCATCTCCACCTGAAGTAAAAACTCCTATTTTTTTTATTTCTGACAACTTTGTTTTTCAATAGATTCATGTAAATATAGTGTGTATATTTTACACTAAGTAATTTTTAAATATTTTTTAACTCAGTGATGACTAAACCTCATATATTTAGTTTTTAATAAAAAAAATTTGGAAACGCTACTCCCTAAGTTTGACTCTGTATTTTCAATTGACTGTGTAATTTTTGGCTTCGATGATGGCGAGTTAAAGATCCTTCTGATTGAACGTAATGAAGAGCCTTTTAAAAATTGGTGGGCTTTGCCTGGATATATCGTTGAACAGGATGAAAGTATTGATCATGCTGCTGAGCGGATCTTATATGAATTGACCGGACTAAGAGATATTTATATGGATCAATTTTACACCTTTGGCGACGTAAACAGGCATCCTCAGGGAAGGGTTATTACAGTTGCTTATTATGCTATGATTAGGTTGAATGGCAGTAAAGAACTAAATCCGGTTAGTAATTATGCTTCAAAAGCTGTTTGGATTTCTGTTAATGATCATCCTAAATTAGCATTCGATCATGAAAAGATCTTTTCACGTGGTTTTGAAAAGATAAGAAACAAGATCAGTTATCAACCCATTGCCTTTGAATTGCTTCCTGAAAAATTTACGCTTACTCAATTACAGCAATTGTATGAAGTGATTTTAAATAAGAAGCTTGATAAAAGAAATTTCCGAAAAAAAATGTTGAATTATGGTATTTTGAAAGAACTTGATGAAAAGCAAAAAGGCGTTTCGTACCGTGCTGCAAAATTGTATAAATTCGATAAAAGAAAATACTCTAAGTTATTTCAGAAAGAGCTTAGGTTTGGGAAGTGATTGCGGATCAAGTCCGCAATGACAGCGGATCATACCGCAATGACAGGGGATCATACCTCAAAGACAGGGGATCATACCTCAAAGACAGGGGATCATACCGCAATGACAAGGGAACATAGCGCAATGACAGCGGATCATACCTCAAAGACAGGGGATCATACCGCAATGACAGGGGATCATACCTCAAAGACAGGGGATCATACCGCAATAATAGGGGATCTTACCTCAATGACAGCGGATCAAGTGCTCAATGACTGTATACTCTTAATTCGCAAGTTCACCAGTTTGAACCACAGTGGTGG